>VGGM01000012.1 GCA_016868515.1 Bacteroidota bacterium
AATGCTTGCCTCATGCACTACGGGCGGAAAGTCGCCTGTTACCTATCCCGAAACAGCCAAAACGGAGGTTGTTGACACTATCTTCGGAACGCCGGTAAGTGATCCGTACCGCTGGCTTGAGGATGACATGTCGGACGAAACAGCCGACTGGGTTAAAAGACAGAACGAAGTCACCTTCGGGTTCCTTTCACAGATACCGTATCGCGAGGAGATCAAAACCAGGCTGACCGAAAAATGGGACTTTGAAAAGTTCGGAGCACCGTTCCGCCAGGGCGACTATACCTATTTCTTCAGGAATGACGGACTGCAGAATCAGTTTGTCCTGTACAGGCAGAAGGATGGTGGCGAACCAGAGTTATTCCTTGATCCGAACAAATTCTCAGAAGACGGTACAACCTCGCTTGGCGAGATGGGTTTCTCAAAGGACGGCAGCCTGCTGGCCTACCAGATATCGAAGGGTGGATCGGACTGGAGGGAGATATTGGTCATGAACGCGATATCGACTGAGGCTATCGGAGACCCGCTAATCGACGTCAAGTTCAGCGGCATCTCATGGCAGGGGAGCGAGGGCTTCTATTATTCGAGCTACGACAGGCCGGAGGGAAGCGAACTATCGGCCATGACCGATCATCACAAGCTCTATTTCCATAAGCTGGGCACCCCGCAGAGTGAAGACAAGGTGGTTTTCGGCGCCGATATCAAGCGTCGCTATGTTAGTGGAGATGTTACCGAAGACGGCCGGTTCCTGGTGGTGACCGCCGCAATTTCGACTACAGGCAACGAGTTGTATATCAAGGACCTGACAAAGCCCGGCAGCAGCTTCACAAAGGTAGTGGACAACTTTAACAACAATAATTTTGTGATCCACACCGAGGGTACGAAGCTGTTTATTGCCACAAACTTCAATGCCCCCAACATGAGGGTTGTGACAACTGACTTCAGCAACCCGGCTCCCGAAAACTGGGTTGACTTCATACCCGAGACTGAAAACGTTCTTTCACCCGCCACCGGCGCAGGCTATTTCTTTGCCAACTATATGATCGATGCCATTTCGCATGTCAAACAGATTGACATCAGCGGCAATGTGGTACGCGAAATTGAACTTCCGGGCGTGGGTACCGCAATGGGCTTCGGCGGCCGCCGGGAAGACAAGGAGGTTTACTTCACATTTACGAACTACATAACCCCTCCAACCATCTACAGGTTCGACCCCGCTGCCGGCGCTTCGGAGGTATTCAAAAAACCTGAGGTAGCATTTAACGGGGATGATTACGAGTCGGTGCAGGTGTTCTACAACTCGAAGGACGGTACAAAGATTCCGATGATAATCACCTATAAGAAAGGAACCGTAATGAATGGTAAGAACCCGACAATACTATACGGATATGGTGGTTTCAACATAAGCCAGACCCCGGGTTTCTCGGTAGCCAATGCACTCTGGCTTGAGATGGGTGGCATATACGCGGTTCCGAACATAAGGGGCGGTGGCGAGTATGGTGAGAAATGGCACCTGGCCGGCACCAAAATGCAGAAGCAGAACGTGTTTGACGATTTTATTGCAGCCGCAGAATACCTGATTGCCAATAAATACACTTCATCAGGGTTCCTTGCCCTGAGGGGAGGTTCGAACGGCGGCCTGCTTGTAGGAGCTGTAATGACCCAGCGTCCCGACCTGATGAGGGTAGCATTGCCAGCCGTTGGTGTTCTTGATATGCTGAGGTATCACAAGTTCACTGCCGGTGCAGGCTGGGCCTACGACTACGGCACGGCAGACGAGAGCGATGAGATGTTCAGGTATCTGCTTGGCTACTCCCCGGTTCATAATGTACGGGGGGGGGTAAGCTACCCTGCAACACTGGTAACCACGGCCGACCACGACGACAGGGTTGTGCCTGCCCATTCGTTCAAGTTTGCTGCCCACCTGCAGGATAAGCACGCAGGAAAGACACCCGTACTGATAAGGATTGAGACTATGGCCGGTCACGGTGCAGGAACCCCGGTGAGCAAAACTATCGGGCAGTGGACCGACATTTTCGGCTTCACCCTCTGGAACATGGGTATAAAGCAACTGTAACATGAAGACACTGTTTACTGCAGCACTATGCCTGTTAATGGCATTTCCTGCCGGGGCCCAGAAGAAGGGCGTTCAGGCGCCGGCAGGTATTGATCCTTCACTGATGGCATCTCTTACCTGGCGTGAGCTGGGTCCGTTCAGGGGAGGCAGAAGCTGTGCCGTAGCCGGGGTGCCGGACAACCCCAACCTGTATTACTTCGGGGCAACCGGAGGAGGTGTGTGGAGAACCCGCAATGGCGGCAACACGTGGGAGAATATCTCCGACGGGTTCTTCGGCGGCAGTATAGGAGCCGTTGAGGTAAGCCGCAGTGATAACAATATCATCTTTGCCGGTGAAGGAGAGAAGACCGTAAGGGGTAATGTCAGCACCGGCTTCGGATTATGGAAGTCTGCCGATGGAGGTACTACCTGGGAACATTCAGGCCTTACCGATACCCGTATTATAAGCCGCATCCGTATTCATCCTGAGAACCCTGATGTTGTTTATGTTGCTGCACTGGGTGATCTTTACAGGGACAGTGAGGCTCGCGGAGTATACAAAACAACCGATGGCGGAAAAACCTGGAGACGGGTTCTCTTCACCGATGCAGGCAGCGGTGCGGTCGACCTTACTTTCGACCCCTCCAACCCCCGCATTCTTTATGCCAGCACATGGACGGTACGTCGCACACCCTGGTCGCTGAGCAGCGGCGGCTCAGGCAGCAAGCTATGGAAGAGCACAGACAGTGGCGAAACATGGGTAAATATCAGCGGGAACCAGGGGTTCCCGAAAGGACTGCTGGGCATCATTGGCGTGGCTGTATCGCCTGCAAACCCTTCGCGGGTATGGGCTATGGTTGAGAATGAACCCGATGGCGGACTCTACCGGAGCGAAAACGGAGGCGCTTCATGGCAGCGAATTAACAGCGACCGCAACCTGCGTCAGCGTGCATGGTATTATACCCGGATTTACGCCGACACCCGCGATGCAGAAAGGGTTTATGTGCTTAATGTAAGCTTCCATGCCAGCAACGACGGCGGAAGAACATTCACCACAATAAGAACTCCGCATGGCGATCACCACGACCTGTGGATTGCACCCGAAAACCCGGAAAGAATGATTGTGGCCGATGACGGAGGTGCGCAGGTAAGCTTCGACAGGGGAAGGAACTGGTCGACGATGTACAACCAGCCCACCGCCCAGTTCTACAGGGTAACCACCGACAGCCACTTTCCTTTCAGAATCTACGGTGCACAGCAGGATAACTCGTCGGTAAGGTTGCTGCACCGAAGCGAAGGTTCTTTTATTACAGACAGCGACTGGGAGCGTACAGCAGGCGGTGAAGCAGGTCACCATGCTCCCTATCCGGAGAATCCTGATATAGTTTTGGGAGGTGAGTACGGCGGACTGATGATAAGGCTTAACCACCGCACCGGAGAGACACAGGCCGTTAATGTATGGCCCAACAATCCGATGGGCCACGGAGCCAGCGATATGAAATACAGGTTCCAGTGGAACTACCCAATCTTTTTCAGCCGTCACGACAGCGAGAAGCTTTACACCTTCAGCAACCACGTTCACCTGAGCACCGATTTCGGTCGCAGCTGGAAAACAATCAGTCCCGACCTGACAACCAACGACATAACAAAGCAGGGCCCAAGCGGCGGACCGATAACGAAGGACAACACCTCGGTTGAGTATTACTGTACCATTTTCGCTGCTGCCGAATCATTTACCAGCGGGGAGGTGATATGGACAGGCAGCGATGACGGTCTGATTCACCTTACGCGCAACGGAGGAGGTAAATGGGAGAATGTAACCCCGGCAGCCATGCCGAAGTTCGCCCAGATTAACACTCTTGAGGCCGACCCGTTCAACGAAGGGGGATTGTTTGTAGTGGCAACCTGCTATAAACTGGGTGACTATCAGCCCTTGCTTTATCACACTGCCGATTACGGCAGAAGCTGGAGAAGAATTGACACCGGCATTGACCGGTTGCATTTCACCAGGGTGATAAGGGCCGAGCCGGCCAGGAAGGGTCTTCTATTCGCCGGAACCGAATACGGACTATACATATCCTTTAATAACGGAGAATGGTGGCAACCATTCAGGAATAACTTCCCGATGGTGCCGGTAACTGATCTTGCAGTGCGCGATCGCTCACTTATAGCAGCCACACAGGGGCGCGGCTTCTGGATGATTGACGACCTCTCACCCCTTTATGAGATGGTTGAAGGGAACACCCCCGGCAGCATGCATCTTTACAAGCCAAAACCCACCTGGCTGCTTAATGCCGGTTCAGGGGGAAGAAGTCTTACGGAGGGTGAAAACCACCCGGCCGGAGCCATAATAAATTACTATCTCAAAGAGGTTGACCCCGAAGCCGACTACAGGATTGTATTCAGAAACAGCAGCGGCGAAAGTGTAAAAACCTTCAGCAGCAGGGCAGGAAAACCGGCCGACCGGTGGCAACCTGTACAGGGAGCAGGCAGGTTTGTATGGAACCTGCGCACCGATGGTATCGACGAGGTGGAGGGAATGATAATGTGGTCGTCGGTCAGATCGGGGCCATATGTTACTCCGGGTGAGTATACCGTAAGCCTTGAAAAGGGTACCGAAAAGAGGGAGGCAGAACTGATGATTGTAAAAGATCCCCGGATTGATGTGACTGGTGATGATCTTGCAGAGCAGTATCGCTTTATTAAGACTGGGATTGCCAAACTGAATGCTGTTAATCAGGCAATCAGGGAGATAAGGAAGGTCAACGGACAGCTTGCCGACATTGCGGCAAGGGTTGAGAACCCCTCCCTCAAGGGTGATATAGCATCACTGGCAGCCAGGGCCGGCGAAATTGAGAAGGCCCTATACCAGACACAGAACAGGAGTGCGCAGGACCCGCTGAACTACCCCATACGGCTCAATAACAAGTACGGGCACCTGATTATGCTTGCCGGGATGGGCTTTAACCGGCCAACAGAGCAGATGTATGGTGTAAGGGAAGAACTTGAGACACTGATCGATGCAGAACTGGCAGGGTGGGATGAAATCAAGAAGTCTCTTACCGGTCTCAATGAAAGGATTAGGGCTGCAGGAGTACCATATATTGTATGGTGAAACCGGGGTTTCACCCTGAAACCTGAACGGCAATACCCAGCTCCTTCACCCTGGCAGCAATCTGTTCAAGCTCCTTTTCAGGGACCTTCTTCAGGTTGCTGCCGGCGGGGGTGGCACGGTGAATTGTGTAGATCATCACTTCGCGCGGTGATATTTCCACCAGCGCATCAAGCCACGCCTCAAGCTCACGGGCTGTTGTGTTGTCAATTGCCAGGCCATTGTATTCTCCCCTCAGGAAAAGCGTCTGTATCACAACATTACCACCGAACAGCTTCAGATTCTCTATTGTTTCTGCAATGGTGTAGTTACTTCCGGGCTGATTGTGAATTTTCACCGTCTCATCAAAAGCCGAATCGAGTTTCAGTATGTTGCGGTCGGTCTTCATCAGCGCCTCCCTTATTTCAGGCCGGTTAATCATGGTGGCATTCGAGAGAACCGCTACCGATGCGCCGGGGCACAGTTCATTGCGCAAGGCGATTGTGTCGTCAATAATGCCGGGAAAATCGGGGTGAATGGTTGGTTCGCCGTTGCCCGCAAAGGTGATGACGTCGGGTGGCGTTCCATGGCTGCCCATTTCCATCAGTTTTTCCCTCAGCAATTCGCGGACATCGGTACGTGAAGGCAGCTTCTGACTGAGATGATCGTGCCTGGTCCACCCGCATTCGCAGTATATGCAGTTGAAGTTGCATACCTTCCTGTCGGCAGGAAGCAGGTTTACCCCGAGTGAAACACCAAGCCTCCGGCTGCGTACCGGTCCGAATATTATCTTATCGAAGAGGAAGGTGGCCATATTTATATCACTCTTTTTGCTTTCGACCCGGGAAGCAGCCTTTTCCCTGCAAGGTCGGCGCCTTCAATCAGTACCAGTCCGGGTCTCTTGCCCGGTTCAATGCTGCCTGCCCATGAGTCCATACCCAGGGCCCTTGCACCGTTGAGGCAGGCCCATTTAACAAGTTCTTCGAGAGAGAGTTCAGGAAATGCATCCTGCAGTATACGTAGCTCGTTTGTAATACTGAGAGTACTGTTTGAGGCGAGGCTGTCGGTTCCGACCACAATATTGCATTGTTCATCCCTAAGCATCCGGACAGGTGGCATTTTGCCTGTAATGTAAAGGTTGGAACCTGCACACAGGCACCACCAGGTATTGCCTCTTTTGTTTACTTCCCTCACAGTAGAAGCATCGGCAAAGGTATTGTGAACCAGGATAAGATTACCTTCAGCTGATGTATGGTTAAGTATGGCATCGGAATGTGATTCGGGAAGTACCAGGTTATCCTCGTTGATACCCGATCCGCGGTAGTATTCGAAAAGGTCGCCTTCATGCCATTGCAGCAGGGCCTTCTCCGACTCCGACTCCATGAAATGGATCGATGAAACAGGGTCCCCGTGGGGGTATTCACTTACCATTTTCATCAGCGGAAGCGACATTGAATAAGCCGAATGAGGGGTCATATTGTGCCGAAGTTGCCGGTGGAGGGCCTCCCTTGCCACTGCCAGCGCCTCACCGTACCGTCGCCCGGCCGACTCGGGATTTATGCCGAAGACCTCAATCAGCGATACGTACTCAATTGAGGAAGACTCTTTAGCCCTGAATGAGCCGGTGCCGTTGCATATGTCGGCACAGGCTACAACCCCCGTGGCTGCCATAAGAGAGTCGTACTTAACGGCTTCTTCAACGGCACCCGCAGGTTCATTCTCCCTCAGCCTGCGGATAGCACCTATAAAGTTTGTCAGTCCGGTACCGACACCAATCCGGTTCCTGTAATGTGACAGTTCGAGATGGCAGTGGCAGTTCACAAAACCCGGAACAATAATACCGTTGTAATATGCCAGCGATGACCTTTCTGGAAGGTTTCCTCCGGTGTCTGTTACGGAAATAACAGTACCATCACCGGCAGTCTCAATCAGCGGCCTCACCAGCGGTGGCCCGCTGCACGTAATTACATACTGGGCCGAGAATAGCTTCATCAGAATACGATTGAGTAGTCGTGCCGGGTAAGTGAAATATTGTTTATCCTGGAATGCTTTTCCCACCTGCCCGTCTTCGGGTCGTGGTTTAGCAGCCAGCCTCTTATGGCGGTAAATGATGTGTCGGGAACCGAGGCCGTAAGGGTATATTCGTGAGCCAAATCATCCTTCGGCAATGGAGTCTCCTGCCAGAAGCTCGAAACACCCATTGCCGATGTGTCGGCTTTCCAGAACCAGAGGGTAATCCTTGGATTCTCACTCTGGTCGTCATTGAACACAACCGCGTTAAGCTTCAGGGTGTAGAGGCCCGTATCGGGCAGTATGTACTCGAAATATACAGGATTGGTGATGCCGTCCTCAGGGAGGGCATATGAGACCCTGCCGGGCCAGAGGTTTTCCATCACCGGCACCTTCTCAATTTGTGACTGCACCTGCGATTCTATAAGGGTAAGCCTTGAAATTACCTCGTTGTAGACACGCTGAAGTTTTTTAGGTTTGTTCATGAAGTAATAGCGCAGGGTTTTATCGAGTTGCTCCCTGGTAAATCCGTGTTTGGCAAGAGCCTCCTGGTAAACTATTACCGAATCCTTGCTCTGGTGTATCTCCCTTATTTCGGGAACTGCCATCAGACCGTCGGTGAGGTACATATCGGTAAGCACAGCAGAGAGACGTGAGGGTGGTATGAGATCCTTCCGGTCTTCCTTCGTGCGCCGGCTGGTGCATGCTGTAAGTGATATCAGCATAATAATCAGACCAATTGAAGTACCTGCCACTATTCGTATGCCGGAGCCCTGACTTTTCATATTTCCTGTTTTTGAAGGTATTTTCTGTTCAGGTATCTTACCGGGTACCATGCTGCGGCGTATCCTATTGCCACCACCGTTGCTCCCGAAAGAAGGAAATCCTGCATCTTCATTACTACAGGGTAGGCGTCGAGAATCAGCGATTCACTCTGGAACCTGATGATACTGAATTCCTGCTGAACCCAGCAGACCAGGAAGCCTGCAGTAAGTCCGGCAAGAGTGCCAAGTACCGATATCATCCATCCCTCGTAAATGAATATTCTCCTAATCAGACGGTCGCCTGCACCCAGGCTCCTGAGTATTTTAATGTCCTTTTCCTTCTCGATGATAAGCATTGTAAGCGATCCTATTATATTGAACGAAGCCACAATAATGATGAAGGTAAGGATAATGAATATGGCCAGCTTCTCCGATTTCATCACCTTATAGAACAGTTCCTGCTGTTCGAACCTGTCGCGTACAAGGTAATCGCTGCCGAAGAGAGCCTTTACCCTGGATGTAACCTGCTTCATATCGAAGCCTGGAAGCAGCTTGACCTCTATTGATGAGACCTCATTTTCATAGTCAAGCAAATCCCTTACAATGCCTATTGGCAGGAATATATACCGTGAATCGAATTCCTGTTCAACCTCAAATATTCCCGATGGCCATATATAGTGCCTGTTGAATGCCGATTCGGGGTTGCTGATGCTACCCCTGCGATTGGGAAGATAGATTGCCAGTGGTGTAACAAAGTTTACCCTGAGCCCAAGGTTATTTGCAACACCCAGTCCTACCACGGCATACTCATTTCCCTTCTGGTCGGAGAGCAGAAACTCACCGTCCCACATTGAACCGCCTAGCCCGGTGAGGGCAGGATAGTGGCTTTCAACACCCCTGACGGTACCGATAAACTGTTTCTCGCCATACCTCAGCAGTGCATTCTCCTCAAGGATACAGGCATGGTTATCAATCCCCGGGGTCTCCCCAAGCTGAACAACAAGCAGGCTGTCGGGAACGAAAACCTTTCCCCTGGCGGCTTCAATGCGGATGTCGGGGTCGAAGGTGCTGAAGATTCCCGTAACCATTTTCTCGAGTCCGTTGAACACCGACAAAATTATCACCAGAGCCATGGTTCCGACCATAACCCCTGCAACCGAGACAGCAGAGATTATGTTTATGGCGTTCCGCGACTTTTTAGCGAAGAGATAACGTTTTGCTATGTACAGAGAGAGCTTCACTTCAGGTTATTTAACAGCCCTTATCAGTAATCCGGTGCCCGACCGGTTCCTGGTATTTACATCGGTGTAATTCAGTATCATGGCAAGCGGCATTACAATTATATAATAAAACGGCAGAACCAGCCATGATATACCCGATACTCCGAGCATTTTCACCGGATACTTCATTGAAATGCGCCATGCAGCCGAGCCAGCCCTACCATAGGTGTAGCTGGTTTCGACATCTGAGAATCCGGTCTTCAGAAGCAATAGCGAGAGGTCGTCAATATTGTAACCATCCCTTACATGTTCGTCAATAAAGGACTTGTCGTATTCGTTGTGTACGTCTGAACCTCCCCTGTCGGAAGGAGTTGATATTACAAGCGATCCTCCCGGTTTAAGTGCCCTCAGGAGATTGGTGAAAACCTGCCTGTCGTTCTCAATGTGCTCCATTACATCGACTGAGAGTATGAGGTCGTAATTGTTCTCATCAGTAAGCTCAGTAAGGTCACCTGTAATGAACCTGACCCTGTTGCCCATGCCTGCGGCCTGAAAGAAGAGATTGCAGTCGGTTACCTGCTCCTCCTTCAGGTCGATAGCCGTAACCTTCCAGTTTTTATGCAGCCGGGCCATACGGTAGGAATACTGTCCGAATCCGGCTCCGGCATCGAGCACAATTGCATTTTGAGGCATTGAAGGTGCCATTTTACGCAGCAGCCGGCGCACGTGCCACGACCGCAGCAGCAGAATATCGAGGAGGCTGTAGAGCATTTTGCGCAGAAAAACGCTCCTGCCAGCCAGGGATCCCAGTTTCCGCTTGATGGGGTCGTACTGCATTGAGGAGTCAGGATTTGATAAGTTTGTCGATATTGTCGATGTAGTCGAGACTATCGTCGGGGAAGACGGCGAGTTCAGGTATGATTCTCAGCTGGTTATGGACCTCTTTTCCGAGGTCGTATCTCACCGAGCCGATATGTTCCTTTATTGATCCGAAGACCTTGCCACTGTCATTCGACGGAAATATGCTGAGGTATATTTTTGCCAGCGAGAGGTCGGGGCTGATTCTTACGGTGGTAACTGTTATCATTCGGCCGGGGGCCAGTTCGGTTGTGCGCCGTCTGAATATTTCGGCCAGTTCCTTCTGCAACAGCCTGGCTATCTTTTTCTGCCTGGTCGATTCCATATTATCGGTCATATTTGGTGCTGCAAAGGTACAATTTAAAGCTGAATGCACTAACTTTGCGGCCTGCCGGGCCGGGGAAACGGCCCCGGTTCCAGCAAAACAGTAATGATGGAGACAGTAGTAAGCG
Organism: Bacteroidota bacterium; assembly: GCA_016868515.1. Classification (GTDB taxonomy): domain Bacteria; phylum Bacteroidota; class Bacteroidia; order Bacteroidales; family VadinHA17; genus SLNP01. The sequence continues at coordinate 10,449 of VGGM01000012.1, forward strand.
GAATACGATCGACAGGAAACCTGCACCTCGGGAATTACTTTGGTGCGGTGCAGAATTTTCTAAAAATGCAGCATGAGAACCACTGTTTTTTCTTTATTGCTGATTATCATTCGCTTACCACACATCCCAAGCCCGATGACCTGCACAGCAATATACGGCAGGTGCTGGCCGAATACCTGGCGTGCGGAATTGACCCTGAGGTGGCCACGGTGTTTATCCAGAGCGATGTGCCCGAGGTGACGGAGCTCTACCTGTTACTCAATATGAACGCCTATGTGGGTGAACTTGAGCGCACTGCTTCGTTTAAGGAGAAGATACGGAAGCAGCCCGACAATATAAATGCAGGGTTGCTTACCTACCCGGTTCTGATGGCGGCCGATATAATCATACACAGGGCCAACAAGGTGCCGGTGGGGAAGGACCAGGAACAGCATCTTGAGATGACCAGGCGGTTTGCCCGCAGGTTCAATACCATGTACGGGGTGAACTATTTTCCCGAGCCCGATGCCTACAATTTCGGCAGGCAGCTGGTAAAGATACCGGGGCTTGACGGTACCGGAAAGATGGGAAAAAGCGAGGGTAACGGCATTTTTCTTGCCGACACGCCCGAGGCAATACGGAAGAAGGTGATGAGGGCCGTTACCGATACCGGCCCAACCGAACCAAAGCAGAAAATGTCGGAGCCGGTGAAAAACCTGTTTACGATAATGGATGTTGTTTCAGACCATTCAACGGTTAAGCATTTCAAAGAGCAGTACGCTGACTGCTCGATAAGGTATGGCGATCTCAAGAAGCAGCTGGCAGAGGATATAATAAGGTTTACCACACCCATAAGGGAGCGGATTAACGAGATTGTTGCCGACAGGAAGTACCTTGCAGGCGTGGTGGCCAAAGGTGCAGAGAAGGCCAGGGCGAGTGCTTCACAGACCATACGCGATGTACGCGAGATTATCGGCTACAGGCCGTTTGCCTGAAAAGATAAAGCCAGGCTGTTTTTCAGCCTGGCTGCCCCGATTGCTCAGGGATATTTTGGAGATTGCCTGTGTTAAGGGAGGTACAAAATGCATGCCAAAACGCAAAAAACGGCACCGGACGATCTATACATTTACTCTTCCTGCTCTTTCGAACGGGGCGTTGCGGTTGAAGAGGTACCTGTAGGTAATATGTGTTTTTTTGATGGTGGCTCCTATCTGTTCGAGGAGGTGCATCATTGAAGGGTTGAAGTCTCCTATCCAGTTGAATTCAAGTTCATTGTACGGGAATGAGGGTTTCAGGGCTATCCGGCCAAAAGCGGCAATGAGCGCCCCTTCGACACCTTTTTTCTGGTGCTCGGGCACCACTCCGAAAATAAGGCCGAAAGCCCTCCTGGTGGTTCGGGCTATGTACCTGTGCCATATGAATTTGATTTTTCCAATGGTATCCATTTTACCGTTGAGGTGTCTCACAATGGGGTTTATTTCGGGCAGCATAAGGAAGAAGCAGACCGGTTCGCCCCGATAGTAGCCGAACCAGAGCAGCCTGTTGTCGATAACGGGCTTCATGGTTTTAAAAAGGGCTTTTGACGCAGCTGCTGTGATCTCTCTCCCTCCCTGGTACCTGGCCCATGCCTTGTTGTAAACCGCGCGGAAATCATCAGGAACCCTGTTGAAAGTTGATGAAGTGACATGACGGAAGCTGTAGTCGGGATTGGCCTCAATGCGGGCAGCCTTTTCCACTATCACCGGGTCGACTCCTTCAGCTGTAACAGGCTTGTGGTATGTATACTGTTCGAAGTAGTTTTTGAAGCCGTACTCCTCGAACAGGTTACGGTACCACGGGAAATTGAATGGTATACAGTAGTTGGGAGGGTCGAAACCGTCAACAAGCAGGCC
>VGGM01000013.1 GCA_016868515.1 Bacteroidota bacterium
GAATAACGGCGCGAATCAGCTCTTCGCGCCGTTTTTTTTTATCTGTTACCGGAAATTTCCTACCTTTATTGCCGTCTCTAACATTTCCCTAATGCCACAAACCGATCTCCTGTGGAAAATCGCGCTCGGGCTGATACCCGGGGTAGGCGATATCGGAGCCCGAAAACTGGTAAGCTGCACCGGTTCGCCCGAAGCCGTTTTCAGGGAACCCTACGGCGCACTGATAAAAATACGGGGTATCGGCGATGCCACCGCACGGGCAATAGCCGACAGGTCGTACCTGAGGCAGGCCGAAAAGGAGGCTGAGTATGTTACGGCAAAAGGCATCAAAACCTATTTCTATCTCGACGATGACTATCCGCGGCGCCTGAAGGAATGCACCGACTCGCCTGTTATTATCTACTACAGCGGATCAGCAAATCCCGATGCTGACAAGGTATTGAGCATTGTGGGAACCAGGAAGGCAACCCCCAGGGGAAGGGAGATATGCGAGAGTATAATCCATAAGCTTTCGGAGATGTTTCCCGGGCTCCTTATTGTAAGCGGACTTGCATACGGAGTTGATATCACGGCCCACAAGGCTGCACTCGGGGCAGGACTCAGCACCATTGCTGTGCTGGCACACGGACTAAAAACCATTTACCCCCCCGAACATTCACCTGTTGCCCGGAAAATGCTGACACAGGGCGGACTGCTTACCGACTTTGTATCAGACGCCCCTGCCGAAAGAAACAACTTCCTGAAGCGTAACAGGATAATCGCCGGAATTTCAGGCGCATTGCTGGTGATTGAATCGGGTGTGAAAGGAGGAGCCCTTGTTACAGCCGAAATGGCACTCTCCTATTCGCGCGATGTAATGGCAGTCCCAGGCCGGCCTTCAGACAACTGGTCGGGTGGATGCAACAGGCTTATCAAAAGGAACATAGCCGCCCTCGTGGAGAACGCATCCGATATCTGTGAGTTCCTCAACTGGCAAACCAGTACCGAAATAAGGCCAAAACAACAGGAACTATTCCACGACCTGGATGCGACAGAGGCCATTATTCTGAAACTTATTGACGATAATGATCTCATGTCGGCCGATCAAATCGCCCGGCATACCGGAATCCCAGTACACACCCTTCTTTCGCTCCTCCTCTCTCTTGAAGTTAAAGGGAGAATACGGACCCGGCCCGGAAACAATTACTCACTGCCCGGATAATCTGTATTCCTGCCGGTTCTGTTTTGCAACATCAATACAGGAGAATACCTGACTGATTATCTGAATAATACAAGAAACGACTGGCCATATTATTTTTTTTTATTCATATATGATTTTCCACAATCAGTTTTTTCATTGTTTTTTCTACATTTATCGCTCCAACTAACCTACTTAACCGGAAATAAACTATGGATCCAAGAGTACAACAGTTCATGGCCATGATAAAGGCCAAAAACCCGGGAGAAAACGAGTTTCACCAGGCAGTACAGGAAGTCACTGAGTCGCTCATCCCGTTCATTGATGAAAATCCCAAATACCGTCACGCCAAGATCCTCGAAAGAATTGCCGAACCTGAAAGGGTTATTCTTTTCAGGGTACCATGGCTCGACGACAAGGGGGAGATACAGATCAACAAGGGTTACCGCATTGAAATGAACAGTGCAATAGGCCCTTACAAGGGAGGCCTCAGGTTCCACCCGACGGTAAACCTCGGAATACTCAAGTTCCTTGCTTTCGAGCAGGTTTTCAAGAACAGCCTCACAACACTGCCCATGGGCGGAGGCAAAGGAGGTTCCGACTTCGATCCGAAAGGAAAATCGGACAACGAAGTAATGAGGTTCTGCCAGAGCTTCATGTGCGAATTGTTCCGCCACATTGGCCCCGATACCGATGTGCCAGCCGGTGACATTGGCGTTGGTGGCCGCGAGGTAGGATACATGTTCGGAATGTACAAGCGCCTTCGCAATGAATTCACCGGGGTTCTTACCGGAAAGGGAATTGAATGGGGCGGTTCACTTATAAGGCCAGAGGCGACAGGCTATGGCGCAACTTATTTTGCCGCAGAGATGCTCGCCACCAGGGGCGACTCAATAAAAGACAAGATAGTAGCCATATCGGGCTCGGGTAACGTGGCCCAATTTGCCACCGAAAAGGTAACCGAAATGGGTGGTAAAGTGGTAACACTCTCCGACTCTGACGGCACAATCTACGACCCTAAAGGAATAGACAGGGAGAAGCTTAACTACGTAATGGAACTCAAAAACGTGAAGCGGGGCCGTATGAAGGATTACGCTGAAAAATACGGCGTTGAGTATTTCGAGGGTAAGCGCCCGTGGATGGTTAAGTGCGATATTGCAATGCCCAATGCCACACAGAATGAGATCGATGAAAACGATGCAAAAATGCTCGTAAAGAACGGCTGTGTCTGCGTAAGCGAGGGTGCAAACATGCCTTCAACACCCGAAGCAGTTGAGGTATTCCTGAAGGCAGGAATCCTCTACGGCCCCGGAAAAGCTGCCAATGCCGGAGGTGTTGCAACTTCGGGACTTGAAATGACGCAGAACTCAATGCGACTCCCATGGTCGCGCGAAGAGGTTGACTCACGCCTTCAGACAATCATGAAGAATATCCATGCCACATGTGTTAAATATGGTTCAAAGGATAATGGCTTCATCAACTATGTCGACGGCGCAAACATCGGCGGATTTGTAAAGGTAGCCAATGCAATGATAGCTCAGGGAGTGGTCTGATCTCATTGTGCGGCAACATATTAACCATGGCTGGCGCGGGAGATTTTCCGCGCCGGTCTTTTTTTTATACCCGCTCTATATTTTATTATTTTTGCACCTGCATAACCGGTGATGATCCTTGTTGACACACATACCCATCTCTACCTGCCTGAGTTTGACAGTGACAGGGATGAGACTGTGGCACGTGCCCTGAAAGCGGGAGTGCATAAGATGATTATGCCCAATATTGACCGTGGCTCATTCCCATCAATGATGGATGCTGCCAGCCGTTACCCAGGATTATGCATCCCCATGATCGGACTTCATCCTACATCGGTCAGGGATGACTTCCGGGAGGAGCTTGATTTCATTGAAGAAAAGGCAGCATCGGGTATTTTCTCAGCCATCGGGGAGACAGGTATTGACCTTTACTGGGATAAATCGCGGCTTGAAGAGCAGGAGATATCATTTACCAGGCATATTGAAATGGCAATCAGGCACAGCCTCCCAATAGTAATTCATGCCCGCGACTCTTTTGCCGAGATATTCAGAATACTCTCAGGTTATCGCGGAGCTGGTCTTACAGGGGTATTTCATGCCTTTACCGGTACACCTGCCGACCTTCGCCTTGCGGTTGATACAGGGCTCCATATCGGTATCGGCGGAATTGTTACATTCAGGAATTCACCCCTCGCAGTCACTATCAGCGAAGCCGACCCCGGAATGCTGCTTCTTGAAACTGATTCGCCATACCTGGCGCCCGTACCTTACCGTGGCCGCAGGAATGAGAGCGCATACCTTGCCGAGACAAACGAACGGCTGGCAGGCATATTCGGGATGACTCCCGCCCGCATGGCTGCCATCACCACTGAAAACGCTGTTAAACTATTCAGATTATAAGCCAGTAATGATGCCTACACCAGAACGATCAATCCTTATAATATACACCGGCGGAACCATTGGAATGGTACACGAACCCGATACTGGAGCACTTGTACCTTTCGACTTCAGCCATATTTCCGACCAGGTGCCTGAACTCAGAAGGTTCGGATACCGGCTCGACACTATAACCTTCGATCCGGTAATTGACAGCTCTGATGTCAGTCCGGACCTCTGGCTCAGAATGGCTTCGTTAATTGAAGAAAAATATGAAACATACGACGGTTTCGTCCTTCTGCACGGAACCGATACCATGGCCTATACTGCATCGGCTCTCAGCTTCCTTCTCCAGAACCTCGAAAAGCCGGTAATCATGACCGGATCGCAGCTTCCTATCGGACTGCTGCGTACCGACGGGAAGGAGAACCTGATTACCGCCATCGAAATTGCCGCCTCCCGGGCTGACGGAAAGCCCCTGGTTCCCGAGGTATGCATCTATTTCGAAAACAAACTGATGAGAGGAAACCGTACAACCAAACTTAGCGCCGAACACTTCAACGCATTCGGTTCGCCAAATTATCCGCCGCTGGCCGAGGCAGGCGTGCACATCAGGTACAATAAACGGTATATACGGTATCCGGGTATAAGGGAGCAATTCGCAGCTGCCGGAAAGCTTTGCACCGATGTTGCCCTGCTGAAGCTGTTTCCCGGCATATCCCGGGACGTTGTGGAATCAATAACGGCTATTGAAGGGCTTAAGGCAATCATTCTCGAAACATACGGATCGGGGAATGCCCCCACCAGCCCCTGGATTACTGAATCGCTGGGCAGTTTCACAAAACGGGGGGGGATAATCGTTAATGTAACCCAGTGCCACGGCGGAACTGTTGAAATGGAGACCTACAGAACCGGCAGGGTGCTGCTCGATCTGGGGGTGATAAGCGGCAGAGATATGACTACCGAGGCTGCCCTTGCAAAGGTTATGTTTGTCCTGGGGAACAGTTCAGGTTCTGAACGTACAGTTATGTTGTTAAATAGGTCACTGGCAGGTGAAATTACCTGACCCTTTACTTTTTTTTAAGTTTTTTTTGTACATTGCGCCGCTATTTTCTTTGAAATACTGAGTGTTGTGGTCTCTGGCATCAGAATTGAGGCTTATATCCCGGAGATTATTTATTTTTATTCCAGTCCTGCAATTCCCGTGGCCACCGAAAGAGATTCGGCACCAGGGGCATCGTTGAAGATATTCTTCTGATTTCAAACAAAATGTGCAGCCAGGGAGAGATGCAGGAGTGGTTGAACTGGAACGCCTGGAAAGCGTTTGTACCTCAAAAGGGTACCGGGGGTTCGAATCCCCCTCTCTCCGCTTATGTTTTTTTTATAATTTTGTGAACTATAAAACGGTCGTTAATAACTTAAATTGAAAACAAACATGAAAAAATTATTTGCATTTGTTGCTGTTTTTGGGGTGCTTTTAATAGGGGCATCAATTAACATGTATGCTCAGGAAGGGCAGACTGATACTACAGCAGTTGAACAGGTTGCTGCAACCCAGGTTCAGACTCCTGCCGAGCCTGTTCTTGCCGAGGCAGAGGAGGGCGGACAGTTGCACAAGGAAATCAAAAGGCTCTTTATTGAAGGTGGTGCCCAGTTTATGGGAACTGTACTACTCGCCCTGATTTTCGGTCTTGCCATTGCAATTGAGCGTATCATCTATCTTAATCTTGCAACTACAAACACAAACAAGCTCCTGTCCAAAATCGAAACAGCCCTCAATGAAGGAGGAATAGAGGCTGCAAAGGAGGTATGCCGCAACACCCGCGGACCGGTCGCAAGCATCTTCTATCAGGGCCTCGACAGGGCTCATGAAGGAATTGACATTGCAGAAAAATCAATCGTAGCCTATGGCGGTGTGCAGATGGGACTCCTCGAGAAGAATCTTTCGTGGATATCACTTTTCATCGCAATTGCCCCGATGCTCGGGTTTATGGGTACCGTTGTAGGTATGATCGTGGCCTTCGACAACATCGAAAGAGCCGGTAACGTGTCGGCCACACTGGTTGCAGGAGGTATCAAGGTTGCTCTTATCACTACCATTGCGGGTCTTATCGTTGCAATAATACTTCAGGTTTTCTACAACTACATCCTGTCGAAAATCGACAACCTTACAAACCAGATGGAAGATGCATCGATTTCGCTTGTTGACCTGCTCGTTAAATACAACCTTAAAAAATAACTAAACCATGTTTAACTCATCACGATTTATACAGATTCTTCTGTGGGTCATGATGGCAATTACCATCGTAATGGCTGTTATCTTCTACGGAGGAGCCATAACGGAGGAATCCATCGGATCAAACCTCGAAGAACCGGTTATTACTGAAACGTTCATTTACTGGGCTTACATACTGCTCGGACTCACTGCCGGACTCACTCTTGCCTTCTCGCTGGCAGGAATGATCCTCAATCCGAAGGGAGCAAAAAAAACCCTGATCGCAGTAGCAGTCGGTGCGGTCGTAATCCTGATTGCCTGGTATCTGTCCGATGACACAGTACTTAACCTGCCTCACTACACCGGATCAGATAATGTACCGGCAACTCTCAAGATGGTCGATACAGCGCTGTTCACAACATACCTGCTCGCCGCTCTTGCGATACTGGCCATTATCTATTCCGAAATCTCAAAAGCATTCAAATAGTGGATACTATTCCTGTTAATCAGGGTAAAAAAAATAAATAACTATGGCAAAGAGGGAACTACAACCAATTAATGCCGGGTCGATGGCCGATATCGCGTTCCTCCTGCTTATCTTCTTCCTGGTTACAACCACCATGGATTCAGATATGGGACTTCTGCGACTGCTGCCACCTATGCCCGATCCGAATGCCCCGGTACCCGAAGCTTCCCAGATAAATGACAGGAACATTCTTGAGGTAAAGGTCAACCAATTCAATGTCCTCTCTGTTGAGGGCGATATTGCCCGGTTCGAGGATCTGAGAGAACTGACAAGGTACTTTATCCTGAATCCCGCCAACGATCTTACAATGTCGGAGAAGGAACTAAAGACAATACCACTGTTTGGTGACGTAATGGTCTCGAAGGCCGTAATATCGCTGCAGAATGACAGGGGTACTACCTACTCACACTACATTGCAGTGCAGAACGAGCTTCTGGCTGCAAGGGATGAACTCAAGAATGAACTTGCACAAAGCACCTGGGGACTAAGGTACGACCAGCTTGACGAAGAGAAAACAAAGGCTGTTGATCAGTACTACTATGTGCCCATCTCTGAAGCCGAACCTAAAAAGATTGGAGGGAATAAGTAATGTCGAAATTCAAGAAAAGCACTTCGAAGAATGTGGGATCCATAAATACTGCATCCCTGCCCGACATTGTCTTTATGCTCCTGTTCTTCTTCATGACGGTTACAGTACTTCGCGAGGTGGAGCTCAAGATAAATGTCAACCTGCCGGATGCTACCGAGGGTAAGAAGCTTGAAAAGAAATCACTTGCAAGTTTCATATACATCGGCCTCCCGGTTGAACAACTTGTGGCAACTTTCGGTTCAGAGCCAAAAATACAGCTAAATGACTCTTTCAAGGAGGTTCCCGACATCCAGGACTTCATTGCCCAGGAGAGAGAATCACTCGATGAAACTGACAGACCAAAGATGCTGGTATCGCTCAAAATTGACCGCGACATCAGCATGGGCGTTGTCATAGATGTAAAACAGGCTCTGCGTCAGGCAAATGCACTTAAAATAATGTATGCAAATAATCCTGTCGACATAATAGCATTGCGATAAAAGCTTTACCGACAGAACAGAATTCCGGTGACCAGTGCAGATGCAGATATCTGTGATGAACTCTCCAGTCCCTGGTAAAAAGAGCTCCGGCATGCTTAAAGCTTTAGTTTTATCCCTGGCTCTCACCTGCACGGGAACTACAGCGATAACGTACGGAGCCCTCGTTTTATACGAACCATACAGGGTTACGCTGCCCGACGGCAGTGTGCTGAGGCTTTACCTTTCGGGTGATGAGTTCTTCAACTGCATTCACGACACCCTGGGATATCCCGTGAAGAAGGCGGCAGACGGTTACTATTATTACATGCTGCAGAACGATTCGGTATTTACCTATACCAGTGTCAGGGCGGGTGATACTGAGCGGGCTGTACCGGCAGGGGTCAGACCGGTGGTATTCCCTTCAAATGTGGCCGCTAAACGTGAGTCATTTTACAGGAACCTGGAAAAGGAGGATGAAAAGGCATCCGTAAAACGCGATTCAAAGTATACCGGAACTTACAATAATCTGGTAATCTATATCAAATTCAGCGACCAGACCGGTTTCGCCACCACCAGGGCAACATACGACACCCGGTTCAATTCTCTTTCCGGCAGTTCGGTAAGACACTATTACAGGGAGGTTTCGTACGACAAGGTTGATATGGTGAGTTACCATATGCCCGGTTCTCCAACAGAAAACCTGTGCTATACAGATATCTATCCCCGCGACTATTTCCGCCCTTACGATGCCTCAACCAATCCCCAGGGGTACTCAACCAGTTCCGAGAAAACATCCCGTGAGCATAACCTCCTGGCCAGGGCCGTGAAATATATCAACGACAACTACTCCAAACCCGACGGGGTTAACTTCGACATGAACAATGACGGAAATTTTGAAAATGTGGCGTTTATTGTCAGGGGATCATCAGACGGCTGGAGTGATCTACTGTGGCCTCACAGGTGGTCCCTCTATTCAGTTACAGCAACCCTCTGGGGGAAAAGGGTATACGGATATACATTTCAGCTCGAGAATGTATCTGTGAAAACATTCACACATGAAATGTTTCACGCCCTCTCAGCTCCCGACCTCTACCACTATACCAGCAATGGAATCTCACCGGCCGGTGTTTGGGACCTCATGCAATCGGGCGGAGGACATATGCTGGCATGGATGAAGCACAGGTACGGTGGCTGGATAACGACCGTGCCTGAAATCAAAAGCTCGGGAACTTATACCCTGCTGCCTCTTACCTCACCCGACAGAAACTGCTTCAAAATAGCATCACCCTATTCCACCAATGAATTCTTCGTGCTTGAATTCAGAAAGAAAACCGGCTTATATGAAGGAACTCTGCCTTCAAGCGGAATTATTATCTACAGAATAGATACGCGTTATCGTGGAAATGCCCAGGGGCCTCCCGATGAAGTCTATGTTTTCAGGCCGGGCGGAACCCCTGCTGCCAACGGATCGCCCAACAACGCAACCTTTTCCGACCTTCTCGGTCGTACACAGTTCAACATGTCAACCGACCCGTATCCATTTCTTCAGGATGGTTCTCCCGGCGGACTATGGATAAACAACATCAAGGCATACTCCGACAGCATGACCTTTACCGTTGAACTCGACATGCCGGTTAACCTTTCAATGACAAAGGTTTCTGACGACAGAATCGGTCTCTCCTGGGAGGGCCCTTCAGGCAGGAACTTTCTTGTTGCCGCATCATCATCACCCGAAAACCTCAATCCCGGCCCTGCTGCCGGCTATTCAACCGGCGACAGAATCGGAGCCTATGGCTCAATCGTCTATAAGGGAAGTGCCTTTAGTTTCTCCCATTCAGATCTCGAAAGCGATGAGGTGTACTACTATACCATCTGGACAATCATCGACGAAGTGGCAGGAGTATATTCCAATCCATTGAAGGGATCGCACAGAACCGGTATCTTCACCGTGAACTCCTTCCCTTATCTCGAGGCGTTCTCTACTTCAGGTATCTCCGGCCTTCCCAGGGGGTGGAAAGCCCAGGGCGGTAATACCCAGTGGGAACCCGTTGATGATTTTAGCTTTTCAAACCCTTACGCAGTGATGTTCAGAAACCTTGGAAGCGGTGCCGAATGGCTCTATACTCCGGGCTTCGGACTTACAATGCAAACCAGATATCTGATAACAATCAGGTACCGGAGCATGAATCCCTCCCTGAAAGAATCAGTTGCTCTGTACGGAGGGTCAGACCGCCACAATAACGGGCTGCTTGAGAACAGGGTCTTCATCGATAACAACGTGAAGTATAACGACTACATCCTGTTGCGGGCTGTGTTCAGGCCTCAGCAGAACGGTAACCATTTCTTCGGGCTCCGGTCATCTCTTTTCGGCACCGGAGTAGTTGTCGATGATTTCAAAATTGAACGCGTGCCTTCCAACACAGAAAACCTCACCGAACCGGTCAGGTTCTTCCCCAATCCTTCAACAGGCTTAATTACCATCCCGGTAACCGGGGAGACAACGGTTAATGTATGCCTGAGTGATGGCAGGGTTGTATTTACCAGAAAAATTGAGGGAACCACGGAGATTGACCTGTCGCACCTTGGTTCAGGATTCTATATCCTGAAATTCTCGGGGGCATCGGGTGAAAGCAGTGCAAGGCTTATCCTGAAAACTCAACTCCCCTGATTGCTTTCCTCATCGATCTTTCTGTTTACCTTGACTATAACATGAGCCCCTACCGGCGCCAGTACTATTACGACATGAAACACTATCAGGGTTACGATAAAAACCCGTAGTGACATAAAATGGAGGTTTACCGCAATCAGCAAAAGCAGCATGGCAAAGGATGATACTTTGGTGACAACATGGGTGCGGGCGTACAGGTTTCCGAACCTTACAATACCCGCCGATGCAATGAACACTATTAGTGCTCCGGCCAGAATAAGTATGCCTGTTACAACTTCCATCACTGCTCCATTTGTCGTTTGTGAAGGTAATGTGCTATAATAATTGAACCGAAAACCAGCATGAATGTAAGGATCAGTACAACATCAAGAAGCATGTCGTCGTCAGAAAAAATGGCGTCGCATATAATAATACCCAGAACTATCACGCCAATCTGGTCGAGTGCCACAACCCTGTCGGGAAGCCCGGGGCCCCGGAAGAGCCGGTACAGAGGAAACAGCAGGCTGATGGTCATGACCCATATCGCAGTTTCCGACGCGAACTCCAGAAAATCACTGTAATTCAAATACTCCATTTTAAAGCTTATTCTAAATCTATTCCTTTCTCCTGATTGGGCCGGGAGAATATCCTCTTCAACATCTTTTCAATCCTGCCGGTTACCTCATAGAAATCATCCTTGCCCTCCTTGTCAAGCAAATGTACCAGAATAACGGAATTATCCTCCGAGATATCAACACTGAGCGAACCTGGTGTCATGCTTATCAGATTGAACAACAGCACCAGGGCCCACTTTGAGTCAGTGCTTGGTTTATACTCTACCATTAGTCCATTCTCACCCCGGTAACCTTTTATTACCGACCAGCCAACAACCCACCCCGATATTATTATCTGGTAGCAGAAGTAAAGAAACAAACTGCCCAGGTGGAATACTCTTGTCAATATGTCTGCTATGGCCTTAAGCATCTTATGTATCTGTCCTTTTCTTTCTGTTTTAAGGGTTAACTGTTCCCAGTACAAAACCATAATACTTTGCCGTATCAAGAAGATCAACTGCCGCCCGGTTGCAGAACTCCACAATTGGTGCGGCAAAAACACCCATCAGAACAATAAGCACTGCCAGGAACATTGAAGAAATCACCATGAGATTATCGGGAAGTAGAGATTGTTCTTTCTGTGTTGCACCGGTTATTGGTGCAGGTTTCCAAAACACTTCAAGCCAAATCTTAACCATTGAAAAAAGTGTAAAGAAACCCACAAAAAGAGCCACAACAGCCGGCACAACTCTTCCAGCCTCAACACCGGCTTTGATTATGTGATACTTTCCGGCAAACCCGCTCAGAGGAGGCATCCCCGCCAGACTGAAGGCTGAAATAAAGAATATGGCTCCCCACTTTGGGTTTTCCCTGAGGATATTTCCAAGGCTTCGGATATCGAGGGTGCCTTTTTCCCTGTGTACCCAGCCGGCAACAAGGAAAATATTGGTTTTTGTCACCATATGGTAGGCCAGAAAGAATATTGCAGCTGCCAGCCCGCCGGCAGTGAAGAAGGCAAGGCCGGTTACCATGTATCCCACCTGGCTGATGATATGAAATGAGAGTATCTTGCGAAAGTCATATTGCGAAGTGGCTGTCATTACACCCACTACCATCGAAAGAATCCCCAGCCACAGAATAAGAGGATTCCAGAACCCATCAGACTGAAAAAGAAACAGTGAATATATACGTATCAGGGCATATACTCCCACCTTGGTCAGCAACCCTGCAAACAGTGCCGATACTGCCGGAGGGGGAGTATGGTACGATGCCGGAAGCCAGAAGAAGAACGGGAAGAGTGCTCCCTTGATGGCAAATCCTACAATAAACAGCACCAGGGCCGGATTCAGGGTCGACATCATCTCGCCTGCGGCGGTTAGCTTCACCGAAATATCAGCCATATTGAGTGTCCCCAGCTTGCCGTAAAGAATTGCAATACCGGCCAGAAAAAAGAACGACGATATAAGATTCAGAATGAGATATTTTATGGCACCCTGCAACTGCTGTTTTTCGCCACCGAAACTCACCAGTATGAACGATCCCATCAGCATCACCTCAAACCATACATACAAATTGAAAATATCTCCGGCAATAAAACTGCCGTTCACACCTGCCAGAATGCCGTAGGAAATGAGAAAGTAGCCATTCTCCTTCCTTACCGGGTCAATAGCCTGCACCGAATAGATAGTTGTGGCCATGAAGACCAGTGCCGACACTACAAGCATTATTGCACTGAACCTGT
>VGGM01000014.1 GCA_016868515.1 Bacteroidota bacterium
TCACTCCTTTCTTCTATCTCAATTTTTTGCCCCGTTGCGTATTCCTCAACGGCATCCTTGATGCAGTCTATCGATGCAGCCACCGACATTCCGAATCTGATGGTTATTCTTCTTCCATCATTTATGGTAAAGATGATACTGAGAGGCAGAATTTCTACTCTCTCTAATCTGTCGGGAACCAGGGCTATCTTCCTTTCCAATGCGCTCCTTTTCAGCACTATCACATTACCATCAATTTCAATGTACCTTGCTGCATATCCCATACCTGAGTAGATCTGGAACAGACCGAAAAAGAAAATGAATGCGGTTGCTATCCAGTATCCGTTCCCGATTCCCGGCATTGTCATGTAAACTGCCCATATTGCCGCAATTGTAATGCACATGGCACCGAATATGATCTGGAGTATCCTTACCATTTTCGGACTTTCCTTATTGTCAAGAGAATACCTTTTCATCCAGGTTCTTTTGTTTTTACCGGCAATTTATTTCTTTTTTGGCAAAAGCCGCGGCCCGGTAAGGCACTTTAAGGTTTTTCCATTATTTTACACCTGTTAATATATCTGTTTTGAATAGAATGTCTATTTTTAGTGGCAGAAAAGATAACCTCAAACATAAACCTGATATGAAAGAGAAGAAAAGTAAAATGTCCCGCCGGTCGTTTGTAGGGACAACCTCGGCCGTTGCGGCCGGGCTGACAATTGTTCCGAGTTCGGTGGTAAGCGGACTGGGGCACAGGGCACCAAGCGACAAGCTGAATGTGGCAGGCATCGGAATTGGAGGCATGGGTAACACCAACCTCAGGAATATTGCCGCAACCGAGAATGTCGTGGCGGTTTGCGATGTCGACTGGGCTTATGCCGCCAAGGCATTTGCGAACTATCCCGATGCAAAAAAATACTGGGACTGGCGCAGGATGTATGATGAGATGGGTAAGTCGATCGATGCCGTGATAGTAGCCACAGCCGACCATACACATGCAGCGGTTGCTGCTAATGCCATGGCAATGGGCAAGCATGCTTTCGTTCAGAAACCATTAACCCATACTGTTTACGAATCGCGTCTGCTTACCAGGCTTGCCGAAAAAAATAAACTGGCTACCTCTATGGGTAACCAGGGATCATCGGCTGAGGGAGTGAACCTGATTGTCGAGTGGCTGAATAACGGAGAGATTGGCGATGTAAGTAAAGTAGAGGCATTCACCGACCGTCCGATCTGGCCGCAGGGACTTAATAAGCCTGCAAGAGGTGAATGGGTGCCAGATACTCTGAACTGGGACCTCTTTATAGGTCCTGCTCCGATGAGGCCTTACCATAGCATTTATACGCCATGGAACTGGCGCGGGTGGTGGGATTTCGGAACCGGGGCACTGGGTGATATGGCTTGCCATATTCTCCATCCTGTTTTTAAAGGGTTGAAACTTGGATATCCTGTCAGAGTGCAGGGAAGCTCCACACTGCTTCTCACCGATTGCGCACCTAATGCTGAGATGGTTAAGATGGTATTTCCCGAGCGACAGGTAGCAAAGGGAGCCAGATTTAAACTTCCTGAAGTCGAGGTCACCTGGTATGACGGTGGTCTTCAGCCAATGAAGCCGGCAGGCTGGCCTGCAGGCAGAAATATGAACGACGGTGGTGGCGGGGTAATCTTCCACGGCACGAAAGACACACTTATTTGCGGTTGCTATGGCAGGAACCCATGGCTGCTTTCGGGCCGGGTTCCCAACTCCCCCAAAACTGAGCGCAGGGTTACTGTCAGCCACGAAATGGACTGGATAAGAGCCTGCAAGGAGAGCCCTGAATCGAGAGTTCCTACGAAATCCGATTTCGCAGAAGCCGGACCATTCAACGAGATGGTTGTGATGGGCGTACTGGCCGTCAGGCTGCAGGGACTCAACAAGGAACTGCTGTGGGATGGCAATAGAATGGAATTCACCAATATTGGCGAAAACGATACTGTTAAAATTGTAACAGAAGATAATTTCAGCATTAAGGACGGACACCCCACCTTTGAAACCAAGTATACCGAACCGATCAACGCGAAGGCGTTTGCAGCCGGGATGGTAAAACATACCTACAGGGACGGATGGACACTACCTGCCATGCCATGAATTATACGAAAGAAATCAGTAATAATCTAAAACCTTGAATATGAAAAGATCAGCAATTGTATTAACCGTTATGATTACATCAATTATCCTGTTCTCATGCAGACAGGGAGGCGAGAAGAAAGCTGCTGTTGCAGAGGATAACTGGATAGTGCTTTTCGACGGATCGGGTACTGACGAATGGCGCAGCTACGGAAAGGAAGGGTTCCCTGAGAAGGGATGGACGATCGAGGATGGTGCTTTGCTCGTGATGGGCTCGGGAAGGGGTGAAGCCGGCGGTGGCGGCGACATCATTTCAAAGAGAAAGTTCTCCAATTTCGAGCTCGAACTCGAATGGAAGGTTTCCGAAGGAGGTAACAGCGGTATATTCTACCTTGCCCAGGAACTTCCGGGGGAACCAATCTGGAAATCGGCTCCGGAAATGCAGATACTTGATAATGAGCGCCATATAGATGGTAAGTTGGGAAAAGACGGTAACCGTCAGGCAGGCTCACTCTATGACCTTATTCCGGCAGTACCCCAGAATTCCAGGCCGGCAGGTGAGTGGAACCATGTTAAGGTAATAGTTTACAAGGGAACCGTGGTTCACTGGATGAATGGTGAGAACGTTCTTGAATACCACCTCTGGACAGACGACTGGAAGAATATGGTTCTGAATTCAAAGTTCAAGGACTATGAATGGTTCCTGAATACTGCAGAGGAGGGTCATATTGGTCTCCAGGACCATGGTGACGATGTATGGTTCAGGAATATAAGGGTAAAAGAGTTGTAGATATCAGGTCCCGGGAATCGGGTACCAGGCACCGGCCGGAAAACTCCGGCCGGTTTCCTTTTATACAGCCGGGGTGCCTTTCAGTCCGATTTCGTCGGCTACTTCGCGCATAGCCATGATGCAGTCGTGTATCATTTCATTGAGTTCCACACCGAGCATTGCGGCTCCTTTTTCAATAACCGAACGGTCTACTCCGGCGGCAAACCGTTTGTCGTTCCACTTCTTCCTGACCGACTTTGCTTCCATATCCAGAACACTCCTCGACGGCCTTACGAGGGCGCTGGTGGTTACCAGTCCGGTAAGTTCATCCATTGCGAAAAGGGTTTTTTCGAGCAGTGACACAGGCTCAACATCAGTTACGATACCCCAGCCATGGCTCATAACCGCCCTTATATACTCGTCGGGCCAGTTACTCCCGCGAAGAATCTTTTCAGTCATTTTGCAGTGCTGGTCGGGGTACATCTCATAGTCGAGATCATGGATGAGCCCTATTATGCCCCATTTATCCGCATCCTCTCCGTGTTTCCGGGCCATGTACCTCATTACTGCTTCAACTGAGAGGGCATGTTTGTAAAGGCTTTCAGACTTATTGTACTTCAGGAAAAGATCGAGAGCCTGCCTGCGGTCGGGTACCGGGTTCATATAGATAGGGTCAGATTTTTATTATGACAAATTTTCTTTCGCTAATTGTACCCCTGACAGCAATAACATATGTGCCCGCGGGAAGATTGCCAAGGTTAAGTTCTATGGAGTTATCTCCTTCAACAATTGACCGTTCGGCAATAAGGTATGTTTTTCCTGAGGATGATGACACTCTTATCTCAACCTTTTCGACGGCAGCCGATCGGATGAACAGAGTTACATTCTCAGTTACAGGATTGGGAAATGCTTTTGCTTCCTCCCGTATTCGTGTATTTTCGATTCTTGCCTTTATAGTGTCGTTGGCAGTGAAATCGTCATCATTGCCGAAACTGTAAACCGTTATGTCGTAAACTCCATACTTCGACAGGTCAACGGGTTTGTCAAACCTTACGGTAACAGAGTCGCGGTAAGGTATTGGGTTCCCGAAATATTGTGTTACCGGCGGGAACCTGTTGTTGACCGTATAGGCAAGGTTAAATCCGTTAATTGTTCCTCCTCCGAGGTTCCTGACTTTAACCTCAATGGTATCGGCTGCTGCGTCTCCCGGCCCCGCAGGTGATATAATTTCACTGACTTCGATATCCCTCATTGCGAAGGCTGACTCGGGGAAGTCGATCATATCAATCCATGCCCGGTCGAGGCCAGCCGCCACGCTGGCGTCCTTTGTGTATTTCCACTCGAGAAGGTGTGCCCCGGCGCTGAGCGGTATTATCTTTTCCCTCCAGTCCTTCTCGCCCGATTCCCTGAAATTCTCGGTTCCGTTAACTGAAAACCTGAAGAAGTCATAGTTGGCCTCCGAGGATACCTTGTACCAGAACCTAAGGGTGTCGGCTTCGGGCAGAAACATGTTCATCTGCAGGTCAGAGGCACCGTTGTTGGGCACCAGGCCCGACATGGCGCTCATCATACCATCGTAAGAGTATGATGATGTTATTACCCAGGGTATGGCAGAGTTGATCCACGGAAAAAGGTCGAAATCGCCATATTCAAAACTTTCGCGGGTTTTTCCGATTGATATTTCAAACGCTTTAGTGTCGGAATAGAAGCCACAGTCAATGGTTGTTTCCAGAGAAACCTTCAATCCCGGAAACGAGGAGGAAGAGACCGTTACCGGAACCCTTATTTCTGCATTGCCACCAAAGGGTATTACTCCGGTAGGTACTTCAGTCGTAAGCGCTGAAAAGCCGGAAGTGTGGTTCGTAATTTTGAATACCCCTTCGGTATTGCTTGTTCCGATATTCATCACCGTAAAAACCAGGAAAAGTGATTCGCCCCTGTCGGGGAGCCTGTTATTGTTGCCGGTTTCTGAATCATCAAACCTTAGCGAGGTTATCTTCATGCTGGGGGCCAGTACAATCAGATCATGCCTGTAAAGCCGTGTTGTGTCGCCGTCAGATACCCCGATGTCAAAACTGATTATTCCCCTGTCGGGTACTTCAGAACCCATTCTGAGGGAAAATGCCTTTGGCAGATTTACAGATCCTTTAGCCGGGATAGAACCGGTGAAGACCGAGTCGGTGAGTATGGTAACCCATTCCGAGGCGGATGTTATTTCTGCATATGAATTCAGAGCTGTCTGGTTGCCAAGATTATCGATAGTCAGACCGATAAAGACAGTTTCACCATAATCGGCTTTTCCATTGTTGTTGCCGCCGGCATCATCAATGTTGAACGAACCTGCATTGAGCCATGTTGATGAGGGCTCGCCGAAATATAACGTCTTCAGGAATGGTTTGAAACCCTGGCCGGTTATTACAATAAGGCACGAGTCGCCCGTTTCTTCCGGAAGATCAAGAGAGATGAAACCTGTCGGGCTTACGAACGATGCATCCCACAGGGTATCAAAGTCGGAGATTGCCATGTAGGTAAAAGGAGGTGCGTCGACCGAAAGGTTCCTGAGTCCGACAGGCAGTGTGTCGGGTATCTGGATTTCGATGGTGGATTGTGGCCCGATAACCGGGATAACGGTTGGGTCGCCAATTAGCGAATATGTTTCCCAGTAGTATTTTTTTCTGCTTGTTGTGCTTGCTGAGACAGCCAGCAGACCTGCCACATTTACCTGGCCCATTGTGTAATACCACTGGGAAGGTGTTTCTCCGTTTGTATGGAAGAGCCTGTCATAGAATCCGAGATTGTCGGGCGAATACTCGGGCTGAAGCACCACCATACCCACTCCAACGGCATAATGGAAGTCCTCCGTCCAGTATGAGTCGTTGGTGCAGCCGATAAACCCGATGGCCCCCTTGTTGCCGGCCATAACGAGAGCTCTGGCCAGGTTGTTCTCAGCACTGAACTGGCCGGTAAGGCAGGCATTGCTCATCACAAAAGGGTACATACCTGCATTGGTAAGGCTGGCTGCATCGAGGTTTGTAAAGGTAGGATCGTCCCAGCGGTTCACATTCCCGTGGCCCGAATAATTCATGAATGCCAGACCCCGGTTCATAAGCAGTTTCACCGAGTCATCCATTGTGGCTGCCTGTGGGTGAAGGAATGATGTGGTTGTCAGGCCGTTTGCACTGTTGAGGTAGTATGTTGTAGCATAGTTGACATGCCCGTTCATGAAGTTAGCATATCCGCCGTCATTTCCTGCTGTAACGAGGGCATTCAGGTAGAATTTGTTGGTATCGGAGAACTCCTGAAGTTCATACTGAAGCAGTTTGGTAACGAA
Source organism: Bacteroidota bacterium (assembly GCA_016868515.1). GTDB lineage: Bacteria > Bacteroidota > Bacteroidia > Bacteroidales > VadinHA17 > SLNP01. The sequence continues at coordinate 6,187 of VGGM01000014.1, forward strand.
CGCACGCACCTCGGCTGTATCCCTTGCGGGAACCCTGCCTATGTACATTTCAGGAATATAATCGCCATTGCCCGTGAATTCACCCCAGTACATATCGGATAGCTGGCTGGTTCCATCAGAACGGGGGATATAGGTAAGGTCGCCTACGATAAGAAGATATCCGGGGGCCGATGCTTCGTAAACCTTCCTGAGTGAATCCTTGAGAAGAGCGTATGTTGTTCCGGCGAGTGTTTCACCCTTGTATATAGTTGTAACGCTGAAGCCTTTACGTGTCTTCCATTTAACCAGGGGTTCAATCTGTTTTCTGAAGGCGGTGTCGGTAAGGATTACCAGTCCTGCCGGTTTATCGGAGTATCCGTTAATAAGATGCTCGGGGCTGAAGCTTTTAATACCCTTGCTTTCGTCACCGGCGGTGTAACCGGGATAACCCTGGGTTCCCTTGCCACCCGGCGGGGTAAAGGTGATTGTGATTTCGGCCGAGGTAATCACCTCAAGAATGTTCCGGCCGGGATTGTAGCGTCCGGGTATCATTGTAACCGATACCAGTTCATCGCCGCGGAAGTTGCCAACATACTCAACCAGCACCGTATCGGTACGTGAGAACTTTCGTGCTTTGTAGGTCTCATCGTCAATTACAAGTCTTTCGGGCTCCCTGTCCTGCGACTTTGGCCTTGCCGGCTGTGACGGGTATAACCGGCCCTCAACGCCCCTGAAGTTGGGCCGTATTACCTTGCTCTTTACATTGGTGTACTCAATTTTATAATGTGAATATGCCGGCATGGTAAGCAATTGTGTTATTACCGGCAGTTCGGGTCTCCCCGGGTCGTTCAGTGAGTGGTGGCCTGGCAGAGAGGCTGTAAAATAATCTCCCGGCCGGCTGGTTGCCTGCTGCAGTGCCAGTTCGGGAATTGCATACCTGATTTTTATGCTGTATTGACCTGTTTCGGTCACCTCAAAGGCCCCGGTTCCGCCAAAAGAGATTTTACGTACAGAACTCTTCTGGGGTGATTGCAGGGTAGCTGTCAGAAGCCCGACTAAAGCCACCAGTACCGGTATTACCCTTGAGGGTCTCATGATATTAATAAAACCTTAAACCTGAATCCGCCACAATTTATTAAAAAATAGCCACTACTGCTAGTAAAAGTCTCAATAATGGTTTGTTTTCTTCTTCTTTTGTTATCTTTGATTTACTTTTTTCTATTTGTTATAACCATACATCTGGCTTGATGGTTGCATGAATTTTGGTCGGGAAAGGCTGTTTTAATATTAAACGTATGAAGAGAGTAATTGTTCTTCTGGTAATTATGTTTCCGTTGTTTACGGTATCAGAGGCTCAGATAAACAGATACGGGGTACCGCTTCACAGCACATATAGCGTTGAACTGTCAGGCGCTGCGGAGTATAACCATTGCATGACGAAGGATAATAACGGCATTGTCTATTTCGGCAATGACGGCCGGGGTGTTATTAGATATGACGGTACCATCTGGTCGCTTATACCGGTCCGGAATAAGCCCACTTTGTATGCCATAAAAGCAGACAAAAGGAATATAATATATCTGGGCGGGAACTATGAATTCGGTTACCTGCAGCCGTTGGCCGATGGCTCAATGAGTTATGTGTCTCTTGCCCAGCGTATCGACACAGTTGTAAATATCCGGATAGTCTTTTCGATAGTGGTTGGTGACGACAGGGTTGTATTTGCTGCACAGCGCAATATCTTCACCTATTATCCGGCAACCGATTCCCTTGAAGTATTCGACGTGGCGGCACTGGGGTACCGGAACCTTCTGACTATGATACCGGCCGGTGACAGGTTGTTTGTTTCCGATAATGTATCAGGTCTTCTTGAGTTCACCGGCGATTCTCTTAAACCGCTGCCCGGCGGCCAGTATTTTTCCAGGAATATTATAACCACCATGATTAAATGTGGTGATGAGGAATTGATTATCGGAACTTATGAAAACGGCCTTTACCTGTACAACTTCATTACCGGTGAGATTGATGATTCATTCCCTGAAAATGGACTTAATGAAAGGCTGAAGCAGGCACAGATTTACAGGGGGGTCTGCCTGGGTGATGATCAGTATGCGATAGGTACCAGAAATACCGAGGGTGTATTGATAATCGACAGGAAGGGAAGGGTTGTCTCACAGCTGACTGCCGAGGTTATAGGTATGGATAACAACGTGGTAACTGCCATGTACGCCGACCCTGTATATCCTACCGAGCTATGGATAGCAACATTGGGTTTCTTCACCAAGGTTTACCTGAATCTGCCGTTTACATACTTTGGCAAACCCCAAGGTTTGAACAGCGGGATAAACACAATAGTAAGCTTCAACAATACCCTGTACGCAGGCAATGACAACGGTTTGTCGAAGCTTGTGACCGGACCACAGGGCTTCCCGGTATTTAAGGATATGCCTGAAATAACATCTGCCACCCCTGTACTCAGGGTTTTTGACAATGGTCGTGAGAATTTTCTGATTGCAGGAACCCAGTCGGGTACCTTTATGATCGATGCAGGCGACAGGGTTTCAGGTATCGAGAATAGCTTCATTAAAGGTGAGAGAAACCCGCAGGATGTACGGAAAATTGCACATTCGAAGGTCGAGCCGGATGTAGTTTATCTTGGCGTGTCGAATGGTCTGCTGAAAATCCGCTACCTTGGTAATGGGCGGTGGGAGAATATTAGAAAATTCCCGGTACAGGTTCACGTTACCGAAATAGAGGAAACACCTGACGGCAGTATATGGTTCTCGGGTGGCAGTATGAAATGGGTTAGCAGGATCATGATTTCAGGTTCGGACACTACCATAGTTGAATACAACAAGGATAAAGGGTTGCCCGATACTCTGGGATTCAAGATTAAGCTGATCGACGATGTTTTACTGGTAGGTACGCCGGTAGGGGTATTTCGCTACAATAGTGACAATGACCAGTTTGTTGATGCCAATTCTGTTTTCTACAATTTTACATCGGGATATGAGGTGTCATTCCTTACGGTTGACGAGGAGGGTGATTACTGGATAAGCTACAGGGAGGGGAATAGGGAAGACAACAGGTTTCTTGAAGCAATGATTCCCCGTGATGAGGACCGTAAAGCTGTAATATTCCATCCTTTCAGTATTCTTCCAATTGCCCCGGCGTTTGATATTGTAAGGTATGAGGGCCGTGCATGGCTGGCCAAATCGAAGAATGTATTTGTAGTTGACAAGGAGAAACTCTTACGGCCGGAACCCGGTTTCAGAGCTTTCCTGAACATGATAAGGGTGGGGTCCGATTCGGTGATTATGAAACAGTCATTTGTTGTCACCGGCGAGAACGGCCGAAAGTACCCCTCACTTGATCAGCCTTCCGGAACCATTGCATCTCTTGCCTACAGGTTTAATAATGTCTCATTTTACTGGACATCAAATTACTATATCGATGAAGAGAAGACCCAGTACAGTTATTTCCTTGAGGGCAATGATGACGCATGGTCAAGATGGGAGAACCTCTTGTATAAGGATTTCAGCAACCTGAAGTATGGCCAGTACAAGTTCCGGCTTAAGGCCAGAACCATTACAGGCATTGAAAGTCCGGAAACGGTATTTGAGTTTGTAATCCAGAAACCCTGGTATGTCACGTTTGTGGCCATACTTGGATACATAATTGCCATTGTCGCCATCATTCTCGGAATTATAAAGATATACACCAAGAGGCTTATTAATGAGAACATCAGGCTTGAAGGCATAGTAGCCGAACGCACAGCCGAGGTCGTGAAGCAGAAGGAGGAGCTTGAGTCAAGCATACACTATGCCAGCCGGATACAGAGGGCATTGCTTCCTTCAGAGAAGATTCTTTCTGATAACCTGAAGAACTACTTCGTTCTTTTCAAACCCCGCGATATTGTAAGCGGAGACTTTTACTGGATGACCAAGCGGTCCGATAAGCTGTTTATTGTGGCAGCCGACTGTACGGGTCATGGTGTTCCCGGAGCATTTATGAGCCTGCTGGGAATGTCGTTTCTCGATGAGATTGTAAATAAATCGTCCATTTACAGGGCCGACACTATACTGAAAGAGCTGAGGTTTCATGTAACCAACTCCCTTAAGCAGGTTGGTGAGGATGATGAGGCCAAGGATGGCATGGATCTGGCACTGCTGGTAGTTGATTTTGGCAATAGCAGGATAGAATTCTCGGGTGCATATAATCCTTGTTTCAAGGTTAGAAGGCTTGCAGACAGGGAATCCGGAGAGAGCACTGAACTGAACGGATTATCTGGTGAAGAGGGTTCCTTGTCAAATGGCCGCTACCTTCTTGAAGTTGTATCGGCATCAAAGATGCCAATCGGCATAAGCGGAAGGATGAATGAGGATTTTGTGCTGCACGAATGGAAACTGGAAAAGGGGGTCTCTTACTATCTCTTTTCCGATGGATATGTTGACCAGTTCGGGAGTAACGGAAGGAAATTCATGAAAAAGAATTTCAAGAAACTGCTGCTTGATATCCAGGAGTACCCTATGAAGAAGCAGAAAGAAATTCTTGAGGAGACCCTAAATCAATGGATGGGCGATACGCCACAGATAGACGACATTCTGGTGGTTGGATTGCGGACCGATTAGGTCCGGCATCAGGTGTGACCAACATTCGTGATTTCCTCAGTAATCATTAGGTCAGTTTCAGGGTATTCGAAAATGTCCGATCTTGGCTCGGTGTTTCCGATTGTGTAACCCCAAAGGGATTCGTATTCCTGGGTATCTTCTCCCATTTTTTCAAGTTGATCGATGTATTTATGTAACGGCTTTGACTCGATTATATAAACCTTACCATACTGATTTACGGCAGGACTATGCCTCCTCTCACTATCATGCCCGAACTCAAGAATCCGTCTTCCCCTTCGAGTAATTCCAATGGTTCTGAAAGTCATGCTCTTTCCTATGCCGGGAAGGTTGACTATATTTCTGTCGGTGGCGATAAATGGTACAGAGTACTTTTCCCTTTTTGATAGAAGCCATTCATCGGGTTTTACCGCACCGTTAGCGAGTCCGGTGAAGTCTGTTTTTAGTTCGGCAAGTTCTGTTTTTCCCAGGTATTTCTCTTCTGTTAATTCCTGCAGCGACCTGGCATTCGTGGCAAAATTTCTGTGGTTCTCCATGTAACCCTTAACGGTGAATGTATAGTAAGTTAGAATGCCGGTGTCATTTAGTACCTTTCTGAGCTTAGCAGTATGGCCCCGGCGTGATGCGGCCGCAGTGAATACCATCTGGTTGGTTACAATCCAGCCTGCATCTGTAAGTCTCCTGACAGCCTGTTCTGATTCCGGGGTTATTTCTGCCGGCGAGATAAAGTGGGTTTGTATAAAAAATTGGCTGATACCGGCTTCTGAAGCTCTTCTCCGGAAATCACCAAGAATAGCTGCGAGTTCCGGGGTTATGCGCTGGGGAAGATAAACCGGAAGCCGTGTTCCCAGCCTTACCCTTTGCATCTCTGCATATTTTGAGCCATCGGGTCTTCTCAGGTTTGCCTCCTTCTTTCTCAGTGCCATTTTGTACACTGCCTCGAGTATCACTTTAAGCGACCTGTCAGAACTCATCAGTGCATCACCTCCTGTTATCAGGATGTCCCTTAGTTGACTGTCATTTTCAAAATACTCCATCAGCGATTCAAGCTTATCCTCCCAACACTCATCAGGTTTGAGCTTTTCAAGGTTAAAGTTGAGATTACCACGCTGAAAGTCATACATTCTCTGGCATGAGACACATAGTCCGCCGCATGCTCTGCCCATAGTGTCGGGGATAAGTATAGCCACCTCGGGGTATCGCCTGTGTATGTTGGTTTCATTTGGCAACAACCAGCCAGCTGCATTCGGGACTCCGGGCTTCACCTTGTCTTCCTTTTCCCATGCCTCAATCTGGCCATATTCATCAATCAATTCCTTACTGTAAATTACATATTCCCTTATTGTCTGATCGGCATATAATACCTCTTCATCATTCGATTCATTGAGTAATGACAGATAGTATGGGTTTACAAAGAAAGGAATCCCTGCATGTCGTGCATGCCTT
>VGGM01000015.1 GCA_016868515.1 Bacteroidota bacterium
TGCCCGGATGTACATTGTTATCAATTTCACCGTGAACAAGCAGCAGGTACCCTCTCAGGTTACCAGCAAGTTCAGCATTGGACTTTGGTTTCGACTCATAGGTTATCTGTACCTCCTCCTTCTCTTCTCCGGTCTCTTCGTCCTTAACCTTCACTGTCTTCCTTATCTCCTTCACCCCGTGATTCGATTCACTCCAGTTCCGGTTATAAATGTTGTTGTCATGATTACCTGCCGAGGAGACGGCTACCTTGTAAAAATCAGGATAGGTAAGAATGGCGGCTGTCGACATAAATCCACCACCAGAATGTCCGAATATACCAACCCGGGTTATATCAATGAAGCTGAACCTGTCGGCAAGCTGCTCAAGTCCATACTTATCATCTTCAAGTGCATAGTCGCGAAGATTCTGATATCCATAGGAATGATAGTACTGATCTCTCATCGGGCTTCCTCCCCTGTGACCGAAGTTAACAACAATGAAGCCCAGCTGAGCCAGGGCTATATTGTTCCCGCCGACTGTAAACTGGTAAGGGACAGACTCTGTCTGAGGTCCCGGGTAAACGTATGATATCACGGGATACTTTCTGGTCGGATCAAAATCATATGGTTTATACATAACACCATAAAGATTGGTAATTCCGTCCCTTGCCTTTACTACAAAGGTCTCTGCAGGTTTCCAGCCGGTTTTCAGGAGCTCGCTAAGGTCGGCTGTCTCAAGTTCCATAATCACATTGCCGGCATTGTCCCTTAGTACCGATTTCGGCGCCTTGTCAACGGTCGAATAGTTATTCACAAAGAATTTGTTGCTCTTCGACATCGAAATTGAGTGATTGGCAGCTTCCCTGGTCACGAGTGTAACACCCTGCCTGTCAATCGATGCCTTGTACATCATACTGTAGTAGGGGTGAACATCTGTCTCCCTACCATACCCATTTATGTAAATAACCCTGCCAACTGTGTCAATCCTCTGGATGCTGCCTGCCACAAAATAATCATCGGTTATCTGGGTTTTGAAGTTTCCGGCTCCATCATACAGGTAATACTGCTGCCAACCCGAACGCTCCGACTTCCAGATAATATCCTTTCCGTCATTAAGGATATGCAGGCTTTCATCACTGATATAAGGCTTGATAGTCTCACTGATAAGGACTTTAACCTCACCTGTTGTGGTATTTACTTCGCATATATCAATATTCTGATAGGTTCTGTCCTTCCTCGTGACAATCATCCTGTCGGCATTTTCCCGAGGTGTCCACCTGACCGAGTTGAACTGATCCTGCCATTTCTTAAGGTCAACATCCACCCGTTTAAGAGCAGCAACATCCCATATTATAAGCTCACTTTTACCAATATTGGCCTCACCCGGCATGGCATACCTGTAGGTCTCAAGAGTGGGCCTGGGATTGGCAAGCACATCAATTACCCATAAATCCTTCACGAGCCTGCTGTCGCTCCTCGTCATATAGAACTTCTGTGAGTTTCTGAACCAGTTCACCCTTGCAGCCACCCGGCGGGCCGTATCAGGCTTGCTGGTATTTGATGCAGAAGTATAACTGTAATAGGCCTCACCGTCGGTAGTAAGCCTGGTTTCAATACTGTCCTTGTCTCCGGCCTTCATTATGTAAAGGTCATAACCACGTCCGAATGTTATCCAGGCGCTGTCGGGCGAGTATGACAGCCAGGCAGGTCTCCTCGATGGCCTTTCCCTTTTTATCGTATCTGATATGGTCAGCTTCCTTGTGTTGATGTCATACATAAACTTGATTGAATCTGCAACAAAAGTGAATTTCGTGGAACTCTTCTCCTCAAACTTTATTTCGCGAAGGGGCAGATCGTTGTAGTTGTAATTCTTCCTCACAAGCAACTGCATCTGCGATGCCATATACTTGTTATCAAACATTAGCCTTTTGGTTTTCTTCGCTGCATCAACATAGTAATAGTTCTTTCCATTTGTTGATTTGAATGAATACCAGAAAATATCAAAGTCCTCAATCCACTGGGCACTTACCGACATATCTCCTGTTGCCGGTCGTAAATTATCCGGTGAATACTTCTCTGCGGCCCTGAAGTTTGCCTGCTGTGCAGTAACCAGGCCTGTTAACAGACATAAAACTAAAATAACAAGGTTCTTTTTCATAGATTATCAGGTTTAAATCAATATCCAAAATAAACAAATACCGCAATCCCTTTCAGAAATTGTAATATGTTTGTAAACAGTTAAAAAGGGTTAAATAGTAGTGATACAATTCTCCGATCACATAATGAAGTTGCGGCCAGCCCTGAGTGCCTTAAGATTCACTTCAACAATCTCCTCTCCCTTTTTCCCGAAGAGTGATCTTACTGCATCGCTGAGGCTCTCGAAAGGAATATCGATATATCCCGAAGCCGCACCAAGAACAACCATATTGCCCGAACGCGCTGAACCCGATTCCTTCGCAATTGCATCTGCATCAATTATTATGTGGTTCTTCACCTTCCTGATTTCCGACATTATCCTGTCAGTCTCGGGATAATCAGGAATGTTAACAAAAGGGGTGGAGTTCGTTACCAGCCACCCGGATGATGAGAGCCATGGAAGATACCTCAGTGACTCCATTGGCTCAACCGATATAATAAGGTCAGCCTTGCCATAAGGTATCAGGTCAGAGGCAACAGGCGAGTCAGATAGTCTTAGGTGCGACTGCACGTCACCTCCCCTCTGGCTCATTCCATGGACCTCAGACTGTTTCAGGTACAGGCCTCGCTCAACGGCAGCAAGACCAATTACTGCGGCAATCGATAGGATACCCTGCCCTCCTACTCCTGCAAGTATAATGTCGTTTCTCATTTTATTCACTTATTGTCAGTTTGTTTGACTGCTTCCTTCTTTCTCCTCGATGCTGTCTGAATGCATTCCCTTCTGGCAATAATAACTGATACTCCGTTATAGGCCAGTTCCTCCTTCATTATGGCTATATTCTCCTCATGGTTCTTTCTTAGAGGTACAATAGTTCTGATGTGCTTCCGGTCAACGCCAAGCCCCTCACATATACTCTCAAGCCTGTCGGTGGCATGTGACTGCTGCCCTCCGGTCATACCTGTCGTTGAATTGTCCGATATTATTACCGTAACCGGTGAATTCTTAATCACTGCGTCGAGCAGGCCTGTCATACCCGAATGTGTAAAAGTAGAGTCGCCTATTACGGCCACTGAGGGAACCAAACCTGCATCGGCAGCTCCCACTGCCATGGTAACCGAGGCCCCCATATCGACACACGAGTTTATTGCGTTGTACGGAGGAAGCGCACCCAAAGTATAACAGCCTATATCGGAGAACACCCTGCCCGGAGCATAACCGGCCAGTGCCTCATGAAGAGCATTATACATGTCGGCATGGCCGCATCCCTTGCAAAATGACGGCGGTCGCATCCTGACAATCTCAGGCACTTCGCCTCCCCTTGTAGCCGGTAATCCAAGTGCAGCGGCCACAATAGCCGGATTGAGCTCTCCTTCTCTCGGAAGTGTGCCATCAAGCCTCCCTTTGACGGACTTGCCGCCGCTGAGTATCCCCTTAAGCAACTCCTCCATAACCGGGTAACCCTCCTCCAGTACCAGCAACTCATCACTGCCGGCAGCAATCCTCTCCAATAATGAATTGTCGACAGGATATGAGCAAATCTTAAGAACAGGCATACCCACATCCCGGTCCGGGTAATTCTCCGTCAGGTAATTAAAACTGATCCCAAACGAAATGATCCCGAGTCTCCGGTCAGAACCTTCATAGTATTGGTTGAAGGAACCAAGAGTCTCATCATACCTGAGCGATTCGTAAATACCCAGCAACCCATGATACCTCCGGCGGGCAATTGCCGGTAGCAGCACAAACTGCCGGGGATCGGATGGCAGTGTCAGAGCATTCTGCTTCCTCTCACCCTTCCTCTTAACTCCCGACCTCGAATGCGCCAGCCTTGTGGTTATCCTCAACATAACCGGAACCTTGTACTTCTCCGATATCTCAAACCCGGCAAAAACCATATCATACGCCTCCTGCTGATTGGATGGCTCAAGTACCGGAACAAATGAGAATTTCGCATAAAACCTTGAATCCTGCTCATTCTGAGACGAATGCATCGAAGGATCGTCGGCAGCCACAACTATCAGCCCTCCGTTTACACCTGTAATGGCTGCATTTATAAACCCGTCGGCAGCAACGTTCAACCCCACATGCTTCATTGCCACCATTGCCCTCTTTCCCGCATATGACATTCCCAGGGCAGCCTCCATGGCTGTCTTCTCGTTCGCCGACCATTCCCTGTGTATCGTCTTCATGGCTGCCTCGCGGGAACCCTGAACAAACTCCATAATCTCTGTCGAGGGAGTGCCCGGATAGGCATACATGCCGCTCATGCCGGCATCAATACCTGCCTGGGCAATAGCCTCATCTCCAAGTAGTAACAACGTATGCATATTAAATAATTCAATTAGTTTTCAATCAAACCGGAACTTGACAAACCGGGTTATAAATATGGATATATTTTCCCAATACCCAAATGACTTTCCATCCTCCCGGCCATACCAGTGCAACCTTTATCGTATAATCAGTTGTATCAGTTATCAGATGCCGGTTTTCATAAAATTAAGTTAAAAAAGGAAATACTCTTGCCAATAAGACGTATTATGCAAACTCTTTTCACCATTTTTGCGTTTTTAGCATTTCTAATGCCAGAGGTTTGAAAAAAGTCGCCGTCATACTTTTTCTTCTGACTGTTACACCATCGCTATTGACAGGGCAAACACCAATACGGGAAAAGTTCGTCCAGATAGACGGAATTGTCTCTGATGAACAGAAAAACCCCCTTCCGAACATCTCAATCTTTTCAATGGCTCTGAGAAAGGGAGCAACAAGCAAAACATCGGGTATATATTCCATAATTAGCGTGCCGGGCGATACTATTGTGTTCAGCGCAATAGGATTAAGGAGAACATTCCTGTTCATTCCCGACTCTGTCACAGGGAACAGGTATTTCGCCGATATTGTAATGAACTTCGATACCATATCGATAAACGACGTTCTGGTTCTGCCATGGTCGACTTATGCAGAGTTCAAAAAAGCTGTTATTGAAGCCGATATAAATGATTATGAGATGAACAATATGAATGAGAACCTCATACTCATTCAGAAACAGGTAATCAGCGATCTGGGAGTTTCACCTCAGACAGCTTACCGCCACGTGATGAACCAGTTCGGCGATGCCGCCCTGACTCGTAATCAGTTCCCGTCAAATAATCTGCTTAACCCGTTCGCATGGTCGAGATTCTTCCAGGGCCTGAGAGAAGGGCTGCTTAAAAATGAGAAAAAAGGAGACCGGTAAACGGAACCCTGACTTGTTAAACCAGATTCAGAGCCGGATTGGCCGGATTGTTCCTGAAAATAACCTCCTCAACAGGCTTGCGTTTCTTCCTCTTCATGTCACGCTCGGCAAGCTCCCCGGGTATCTGACTGTTGTCGCCATAGTTCCCCATCGCCATCATGGCCACAGGCATGACATCATCACCCAGTTTAAAGTAACTCCTTACCTTCTGGCGCGAAAAACCACCCATAACGTGAACATCCAACCCACATGAAGTAGCCTGATTAAGTATATTTCCCAACGCAATGCCACAGTCGTGCAGTGCATAGAAATTCTCCTTCTTCGTAAAATTCGATTTCACCCTTGCAAAGCTTACTACCAAAGCCCCTGCCTGACTGGCCCATACCTGGTTGCCTTCATCAAGAAACGAAACAAACGTCCTGAAACTCTCAACATCATCGCGCTCGGCATAAACATAATGCCATGGTTGTTCATTGAAACTCGAGGGAGCATAAATAGCCGCCTCAAGAACTAATTTTAACTTTTGAGGATCGAGCGGGCGTTCACTGAATGAATAGGGGCTCCAACGGTCCCTGATGTTCGGATGTAAGTCACACTTTGCCATATAAACAGGTTTACATTTTGATCTCTAAATTATCTTCAGAATAATATCGACATCATGAATAGTATGAGCGGAAGGGTTAGCAGACTGACAATTGTCGAAACAAACACGTTGGCCGTAGCCAGCCGTTCGTCAGCTCCGAAAACCTTCGCCAGTATTATTATGTTGGCCATGCACGGCATCGATGATTCAATAATAAGAACTGACAGTACCAGTTTGTCGGGCTGATAACCTGTAAACCCTGACAGTAAACTGAAAAAAACAGCCAATAATACAGGTACCGCTATCAGCTTGTTAAAGGTAAGAAAATATACAATCTTTCTTCCCACCATACCCCTGATATTACCGTAGTACATAAGAACCCCTATGTAAATCATCGACAGGTAGGTATTTGAATTGCCAAGTCCGCCAAGCGACTTCATCAATACTTCCGGCAGTTTTATTCCGGCAAGAAACATCACAAGACCTATAATAATTGCAAAGGTATTGATATTAAACACCTTAAGCATGCTTTTGCCAACAGGCGTACCATTCCCCGAACTCAGCAGCACAACACCAAGGGTCCACATCAGAACATTCGATACAAGCTGCATCATACTGGCATATAGCAACCCCTCATCACCAAAAAGGGCATGCACCACAGGGTAACCCAGGTAAATTATGTTCCCGAAAACCGAATGGGTAATAAACACCGAACTGTCACTCCTGTTAAGCCTGAGCAATCTTGAACTCAGCCATCCTGTCAGCAGCATAAACATCATCACCGCGAACGACAATATCATCATCGAATAACTGTTTACAAGAAGCTTTGGCGTAATATCCATCCTGCTGAAGGTTGTAAGCAGCATTAACGGAAGGGTGATGTTGAAGATAATTTTAGCCAGGATCTCCCTGGCACTCTCATTAAGCACGCCAAAGGCCGCAGCAGCTACACCGATAATAACCAGGATACCAAGAATAAGAATCTGACTAAGTATGATTTCGGTCTGCATAAAGTATCCCGGCCCGTAAAAGTTTCATACAAAAGTAATAATTTAATAATTTCGCACCGTATGAAGAGGTATGAAGGAAGGCTTGCGGGAATTCTGGGCACGATAATTATTCACTTATTGGCTGCCATTATCTTCTTTTCTGTCAGGCTTCAGTCAATGAAACGCGAATCGGAACGTGAATTCGTGCTCCTTTTCGAACAGGCTCCTGAGGAACCGGCACCAGCCCTGCCACCGGAAACCAGACCAGCAGAAGAGGGTATACCCGACATCGACAGAATGATCAGAAATATTGTTCGGAACCTCAGCAACCCTGAAAACCCGGTAATTGACCCTGAAGAGTACCAGAACAGAGTTAAGGAGGAACTTATTAAAAAGGGACTGCTGGGTGAGAATAATTTTATCGACGAGTGGAAACGAAAGGGGACAGAAGTGAACCCATTACAGATAACCGAAATAACTGCTGACAGTATAATCAGAGCCGGAGAGGAGAACAAACCTGTCAACTACCAGGGACCGACAAGGGTTTACTTCCGGCTCGAAAACCGATACCATACTCATCTCCCCATCCCGGTATATAAATGTCCTACAGCTGGTAAGGTTAATGTGTCAATCGAGGTTGACAGGGACGGATCAGTAGTTGCAGCTAAGATAGACCACACAGGCAGCACAACCACCGATCCATGCCTGACAGAGGCAGCCCTTCGATCAGCAAATGTTACACGCTTTAACAGCGATGCAACCGCACCGCCCAGGCAGGAAGGATCAATCACCTTCCATTTCGTTGCTCAGCAGCAGGATTAGTGATATGTTCACTTATATCGATAAACCCTGAACCTTCACAACCTCCTTAAGCCGCTCATACCTGAACTTCTTCGATATAGAAATATAGAATATTCTGCTGTTAATATCGGCATAAGGCAGCAGCCCGCTCACCGGTTCACGGTATGACCTGTTCAGGAAATCATTCAGGTAATACTTGAATGTCACCGCCAGATCACCTTTCAGGTTCACGCCCCCGTATACCGAAGGAAGAAAGGTATTTGTCTGTTTTGAGAACCAGTCGGTATATTTGTCAACCTTCTCACTACCCAGAAACCTCTTCTCCTTGTAGTGGAAAAGCCATTCATATTCAAACCCTCCGAAAATAAACATACCCTCATCAAGGTCACCAATCTTGATACCAACAGGCAAACCTGCCGTATACGATCTCCTCTTTACAGTACTGAACATCTCCGTTCCTATCGTCTCATCTCTTGTAATGAAGCCAATATTCCGGATTGCTACCCCATAGAAAAATCCCAGTGACTGGTTCAGGTCATGGTTGTTGAAGGCCGATGTATGGTAAAACATGGTCCACCTCAGATCTGAATCAACCGAATTGCCAGCATTTGTAACCTCCGATAGCGAAAATATCATTTCAGAGTCGCTGGTGCGGTACGATTTCTGTGAGTATGAAACACCTGCCGTAAAAAGAAGCAGAGTAATGGCTAAGATAAATTTGTTTGTCATAACAGATTTTTAGTTCGTTTCAATCAAAAAGCGTTCCGTAATTATTGTAATTATGTGGGTTAATAAGTTCTGCCCTGTTCCTGTCTGCATCACGCCTGCCGATAAGCTGACTTATGGTGTGTCCCCTGAGGCTGGCCTCAGGTGCAGGAACCATTAAGCCCGCAACCTCGTCTGACCGGGCATGCCTGTCAATCCATTTATCAACAGCAGCTCCGGATAGTATCAGTGGCATTCTCCTGCCTGAATTGTGTATTTCGGCCATCATCTGATTTGCCCCGGTGGTAACTATCGAAAAAGTATTGACAACATCTCCTCCCGGTGTGGCATGCCACTCATTCCAAAGGCCACCAAGAGATAGAATCTCGTCAGTAGCTGAAGTGATGTACCACGGTATTTTACCCGAGCTGGTGTGCTGCCATTCGAAAAATCCGGCCACGGGAACAATACACCTTCTCTTTAGAAATGAACCGGCAAACGAAGGTTTCCTGTCAATAGTCTCCGAACGGGCATTGAAGGTCTTCATTCTTATCTCCGAAGCCTGCGCTTCGTTTTTTACCCATTCAGGTATAAGCCCCCATCGTGCCAGAGTTATTCTCTCACTGGTTACAACCGGCAGCTCGGGAAGAGCAAAGGCATGATAATAGTAGCTGGGACGGTACCGTTCATGATCAATAAAACCGCGTCCGTAGCGGTTCTCAAGCTCTTCCTTTACAAGATTGACATTTACGGTGAAACACATTTGCAGGCTGGTTAAAGTATCAGTAATCACCCAGGGGCACAGGCAGGGAATAGCGGAAAAGATCAACGTCGGGCCACTCTTTTACCTGCATTAAAACCCTGCTCATCAGGGTGTTGATATCATTAGTAAGCTCCGGTCCGTTCCATGCACTGGTATTCAGCAGTACCACCCACGATACACCTGAAGGAAGCCGCTTCGCCATGGCAGTCGATCCGGGAAAGAAACCTGTTCTCCACCACACCCCGTTACCATATGCCGATTTCCACCCCAGAGGGGCATACCCGTTGCTGTTATCAGTCATTCTGCTTATCGATTCCTGAGAAAGAATGTCAGGTACATCATCCAGACCGTCAATGGCCAGGAGTAACCGCATAAGATCGGGCGCTGTGGCAATCCATCCTCCTGCTCCGCCAAGTGACTCAATATCATTTCCGCCATAGCTGGCAGGCACAAGTTCTTTGGTGCCGTAAACCGAAAACTTCGGAATCGAAGCCTCATGTTCATAGTACTTTACCTCATTCAGCAGCCGTTCTGTCTCAAGATTCTTTCCCAGGGCCATATCATGTATGCCAAGTGGCTCAAATAGCTCCTTCCGGCAGTACTCTTCGTAACTCATACCTGAAACTCCGGCTACCACCTCACCAAGTATTGCATACCCAAGGTTGGAATAGGCCCGGCCAGTACCAGGCGTAAAGTGAAGGTTCCTGTCCAGGGCAAACCTTATGTAATCCTGTGTGGAAAGCGGCAGTTCCCTGCCCATCTGCTTTGCAATCGTCATGGTAATGAACATATGGTCACCATACCGCGACGTCCAGCCTCCCTGATGGCCAAGAAGGTGGGCAACAGTAATTCCATAAACACGTTTGTCTTTCGGATTTGTATATAGAGTATCATTAAGCAAGCCTCCCTCACCAAACACCTTGTCGCTTAGCGACATCCTCCCATCTTCACAAAGCTTCATAACGGCAACCGCGGTTACCAGCTTCGAAACGCTCGCTATCCTGAATCTGTGGTAAGGTTCTGCGGGAACCGGAACTTCCGTATCGGCATAACCAAAACCCCGCGCGAAAACCAGCCTGCCGTCAACTGCAACAGCTACTGATGCACCAGCTATTTCCCACCGCCTCATAAATGATGAAAACAACCTTTCAGACTGCTCGGAATGCCTGCCCTCAGAAAGCCTGTTTGTTATCCTTACATTGCCGGCAACCAAAAACTCAACATCACTGTTGTCACTATAGGTTACAAGGGGTTCCGACGTAACCAGAAGCAATAATAGTACTATAATCAGGAGCCTCAAATTCATACAGACCAAACCTTATCCTGCTCAGCAAAAGTAAACTATTTTAAAACAATAAAAATCAACTGCGGTTCAAATGATAATGACACAGAAAGAGATAACTTTGCATTCATGTGGCTGAAATCTTACTGCATAACATTCAATCTTCCGGCAATCATCCTGCTTCTCACAATCACTGTGCCCCTGAAATCTCAGGATATAACTGTTCCATCTTCCCCCGAGGACATTCTGCTTGCCGCAGCATTCAAAGGCGATACGGCTGTTCTGAGAATGGCACTGGTGTCAGGCGCCGACCCCGGAATATACAGCTCTGCAGGAATTACTCCGCTGGGTTACGCAGTACTCAACGGACACCAGGCTGCCGTTAAAATGCTTTTCATTTACGGGGCCGATCCAAATATGTCCTCATGGTTCGGCGAAACCCCTCTTATTATGGCAATCAAAAACGGCGACCTGCCAATGGCTGAATTACTTATCATGGCAGGTGCATCGGTCAATAAAACCGATGCCAATGGCGCAACTCCTCTTCACTATGCAGCTCTGTTCGGACATTATTATGAGACCGACCTTCTCATTTACTACGATACCGTCAACGACTTTAAGGCACTCGACGGAACCACGCCGCTTATGGCCGCCGTTATGTCGGGGAGCTACGATATTGCCGATATCCTGATACAATACGGAGCCAACGTCAACAGCACCGACGACTACGGATATGCCCCCCTGCTCCTGGCAGCTCAAAACGGCGATACCCTCATCGCCGAACTTCTCCTCCTCTCAGGGGCAGACCTCTACAAAACTGCATCCGACGGCTACAATGCCGCTTCAATAGCAATCCGTGACGGCCACCCCCATTTCCTTAAATACATTCTGTCCAGTGGTAATCTCTGGGCTGAAACGGAAGGGGCAAACCTCTGGCTCGTAGCCGATCAGTACAGGCGAAAGGATATCCTGTCCCTGCTTTCCGGTACCAGTATTCCACGTCCCGACCCGGGATCGTATGTGAATATATCGGCCGGGCTTTCCTGGACACAAACCATGCATCAGGGTTTCGCCGGCCTGGAACTGAAGTCGCGACGCAACATCACCGGAACCGGATTCACTGCCGGTATATACCTTAAACCGTTGCCAACAAGGATTATAATAGAAGGTGATGACGGAATCTACTATCAATACCGCGATACAAGGTCAGTTGTATATGCCGGGGGCTTCA
>VGGM01000016.1 GCA_016868515.1 Bacteroidota bacterium
CCCTCCCTGCCGGCAAAGAGCTGGGCGTGGCTCACACGGTTTTCATGAACGGTGCTGCGCAACTTGCCGGCAATAACCTCCTGCCCCGGTATATCCCTGAATAACATTTTTAGAACTTTATTGAATGACAAAAATATGAAAATATGTGATGGCAGTGATATTTGCAGGTGAACCCGGTGATTAATACAATTGGCGAAAAAGTAGTAATTTTGTACCTCAGGTTTTAAAAACACAAATTTAAATATGCCAGGGTTATGAAAATGATTGAAGATTTCAATTTCAGGGGGTTAAGGGCCATTGTCAGGGTCGATTTCAATGTTCCGATCGATAAGAAGACACTTACCGTTACCGACGACACCAGGATAAGAGGTGCATTGCCAACAATCAAAAAAATTCTGAATGACGGCGGATCGGTCATTCTGATGTCTCACCTTGGAAGGCCTGCCGGCCGCGAGGAGAAATACTCCCTTAGACCTGTGCTTCCGGTTCTCGAGAAGCATCTGGCAATGAAGGTTAAGTTTGCCGGTGACTGCCTTGGAGCCGCAGCAGAAGCCGGGGCCCTTAAGCCCGGTGAGGTTCTTCTGCTCGAGAACGTGAGGTTCTACCCCGAAGAAGAGGGCAAGCCCGTACTGCCCGACACAGCTACCGATGAGGAGAAGAAGGCTGCCAAGGCCGAGCTTAAAGTCAGACAGAAGGAGCTGGCAAAAACCCTGGCCGGATACGCCGACGTATATGTAAACGACGCCTTCGGCACTGCCCACAGAGCTCATGGAACCACAGCCGTCATTGCCGATTATTTTACCCCGGAGAAGCGGATGTTCGGGTATCTGATAAACAGTGAACTGGCTGCAATGGACAAAGTGCTTACTAGCTCCCGGAAGCCCTTTACCGCCATTATGGGAGGCGCAAAAGTATCGGATAAGATACTGCTTATTGAAAACCTGCTTGAAAGGTGCGACAACATTATTATCGGCGGAGGTATGGCTTATACATTCATAAGGGCCCGGGGTGGTAAAACCGGGAAGTCATTGTGTGAGGAAGATAAGCTTGATCTTGCTCTGAGTCTCATTGCCAGGGCAAAGGAAAAGGGAGTAAAGCTGCTTCTTCCGGTCGACAGCGTTAATGGCGACAGTTTTGATGCTGAAGCGAATACCGAGATCACTGCGGCCGATAAGGTAACAGATGGCTGGATGGGACTCGACATAGGAGAAGAATCGGTAAAACTCTTCAGGGAGGTAATACTGGCATCCAGGACAATACTCTGGAACGGCCCGATGGGAGTATTCGAGATGGAGAAATTCTCAAAGGGAACCACTGACATAGCACATGCAATCGCCGAAGCTACCTCGAAGGGGGCATTCACTCTTATTGGAGGAGGCGATTCGGTGTCGGCAATCAATAAGAACGGACTCGCCGACAAGGTAAGCTATGTTTCCACCGGTGGGGGCGCCATGCTTGAATATATGGAGGGCAAAAAACTTCCGGGCATTACCGCAATCAGGGGGTATTGATTCAGACTATGAGCAGAGCAGCGGTTATTATATTGATTGTACTGGCGGTAGCCTGCAGGAAGGAGAAAATCCCGCTTTCAGGCACTGCCACCATTGATAACCGGCTGTATGAGAGTGATCAGGCTTTTTACGCATTAGGGTTCTCGTTCTCTTCGGCATCGCTTGTCAGGACCGACAGAACCCCTTCTCCGGATATATCCCTTCTTGCTGAAACCGACGCAGGCGGTAACATAACAACCGTCACATTCAACGGTTCTCCCGGGTTCGAGTATTACCCGTTTGCCCGATACGGGGAATATGCCACGGTCGCTGAAGCTAAAACCGCATTCGGGTCGCTGAAAACATTCGATCCATCTCTTCATTCATGGGTTGAGCTTGCCCGGCCGCTTGCCGTTAACCAGGTTTGGCTTTTCATAACCCCCGGTGAGAGGTATGCAAAACTCAGGATAGTTGAAATTGAGACAGGGGTGCGCGATGATCGTCCCTACGCGGAATGCACATTTGAGTGGGCCTTCCAGCCTGCAGGCACAACTACATTTCCCTGATTGGAATGGCTATCCCCTTCGAGATATTCCGTGCTGATGACCATACCTTTGAACCATTGGCTCTTTCGGTATTCAGATACCAGTCGGAGTTCAACCCGGTTTACTCCCGCTTTGTCGACCTCCTGGGGATTGACCGCGACAGAGTAGAATGCATTGAGGAGATTCCTTTCATTCCGGCAGGGTTTTTCCGCAGGCACCGCATTGTAACAGGCGAGGGCACTGTTCAGGCTGTCTTCACCAGCAGCGGCACAACAGGGGCTGAACCCTCGTGTCATCATGTTACTTCAGTAAGCCTTTACGAGGAGAGTTTAATGAGAGGATTCCGTCTATTCTATGGTGAACCATCAGAATATGTGATATTTGCACTACTGCCATCGTACCTTGAGAGAAGCGGATCATCACTTATCCACATGGCCGGAAAACTTATTGATGAGACCGGCCACCCTCTGAGCGGCTTTTACCTGAATCAGTATGAAGAGCTTCTGGGAAACATAGTCAATGCCAGAAAGAGCGGACGGAAAATAATCCTTCTGGGCATTACCTGGGCACTGCTCAACCTGGCTGAAAAATACTCACCCGACCTCTCCGATGTAATTGTGATGGAGACCGGTGGAATGAAGGGGATGAGGAGAGAACTGGTAAGGGAAGAGCTTCACGGTATACTCTGCCGTGCTTTCGGAACCAGGGCTGTTCACTCGGAATATGGCATGACAGAGATGCTGAGTCAGGCATACTCTGAAGGGGAGGGGCTATTTCAGTCACCTCCGTGGATGAAGGTTCTGGCGGGCGATGTGAACGACCCGGCCGATCTTGCCATTAACCCGGGGGCTTCAGGTACGTTAAATGTCATTGACCTTGCCAACTTCTGGTCGTGTTCATTCATTGCCACCTCCGACCTCTGCAGGCTGCACTCAGGCGGCACATTTGAGGTTACCGGGCGCTATGACAACTCCGACATCAGGGGCTGCAATCTGATGTTGTTATAGAGAGGGGCGGGGAATGCTATTTTTTTGATGCAGAGACCAGATCGTAACTGTGGTCTATCAGTCTGACAATGAAGCTGTCGGCGAGTGTGCCGTCAATGCGTACCGTGTTCCAGTAAGTTTTTGTTCATATGGTAACCGGGTGTGATTTGCGGGTATCTCTCGCGCAGTTCCGCTGCATATTCCGGGTCGCATTTGAGGTTTATCGCGAGGTCGCCGTCAAGGTTTGCAAGTGCGAACATTTTCCCCTTCACCTTGAATACCAGTGTGTCGTCGCCGAAGGGGAATCCTTCGATCACCTCCGGTTTTGACAGGCAGTAGTTCCTCAGGGTTTCTATTTCCATTATGTTGCTGTTATTCCTAAAGTGTGGGGTAGAAAGCATCCTCGATGTGTTCGGTACGAAATGACCGGCCGTCGGCCACAAGTGTGATGATATCGAAGCGTATCTCCTTCTCGATTCCGTTTCTTTTCACATAGGTTTCGGCTGCGAATATGAGGTTCCGTTGCTTGGGCGCCGTAACCGCATCGCGCGGGTCAACCTGGAACCCTGCCGTTCGGGTTTTCACTTCAGCAAAAACCACGGTGGATATGTTTTCGGCAATGAGATCAATTTCCCTTTTTCCGGTTCTCCAGTTTCTCTCCCTGATTTTGAATCCTTTCGATTCGAGGAGTTTTTCAGCGATCTGTTCGCCTCGTTTCCCAAGGGTGTGTGATTCAGCCATTTCCGGGTTTTCTTGAGGGTGATATCAGGGGATATCAATTATCCTGTTCCTGATGGCAAACAGGATTAGGCTGGCCGTGTTTTTTGAGGCTGTCTTACTGAGCAGGTTTGCCCTGTGCTTGTCGACTGTTCGCTTGCTGATAAAGAGTGCATCGGCAATCTCCTGGTTTGAAAGGCCCTCGCATATTTTCATCAGAATCTCCTTCTCGCGCTTTGAGAGGTTTGCCATTTTAACCTCTGTTTCGCGGGTTTTGAATTTCTGTATAACATGATACAGCAACTCCTGCGAGAAGTAGCTGCCACCCTTCATAACAGTGTGAACAGCCTCCCTTACTTCACTGATGTCGGAATCCTTCAGCAGGAATCCCTTTGCCCCGGCATCAACCATTTTGTAGTAATACTCCTCTTCGCCGTACATTGAAAGAGCAATGACGTGAATTCCCTTAAAGCGGGCAGTTACCTTCCTGGTGGCTTCTATTCCGTCCATCTCGGGCATGTTGATGTCCATCAGAACCAGGTCGGCCCCGGTTCCCTCAAGAACCCTCAGCAGTTCAGCTCCATCGGCCGATTCGCCGGCAACTTCAAAACCCGGTGTTGAGTCGAGCAGCAGACGCAAGCCGTTCCGGAACAACTGGTGATCGTCGGCAATAACGATCCTTACGGGCTTTTCACTGTTTTCGTTAATCATGGTCAGATGTTTACTTTAATTAGTGCGTTTGTACCCCTGCCCGGGGTACTTTCAAGAATGAAGAGGCCGTTTATGGATCTTACCCTTGTTTCAATGTTCGAGATTCCCATACCCTTTCTGTCGTCAGCTCTGAGGAGTTCCCTGTCGAATCCCCTGCCGTTCTCTGAAAAATGGAGTGTTACGAATCTGTCGTGCCTGTTAAGATCGATTTTTATCCTGCTTGCCCCGGAATGTCTGAGTGAGTTGTTAATTAATTCACAAACAGCCCTGTAGATGACGACTTCAGTATCGTTATCGATTCTCTCATTTTCCATATTGGTTTTGAAGATGATTGGAATGCTTCTTGCCTGATTCAGCTTGGCGGCAAAGGTGCTGATTGCGCTGGCCAGGCCGAAATTGGTCAGTACGTAGGGGCTGAGGTTGTTCGATATCTCCCTTAGGGTTACGATTGCCTCGTTTGTCATTGAATTAATGCTGCCCAGAATCTCCTGTCCGCTTCTGCCGGAAATCTTGTCGCCAAGCGCTGACAATGACATTTTTACTGATGAAAGCAGAGGTCCGAGGCCATCGTGAAGCTCCTTGGCAAACCTTTTTTTTTCGTTCTCTTCGGTGTTAATAATTGCGTTTATCACCCTTCTCTCAGCCCTTATCCTTTCCATTTCAGCCTTTTTCAGGGAGTAGAATAATTCTCTAATGAGGATCACGCCACCGAAAATCATGAACGAGATAAACACCCCGAGCCATTCATCAATAAGCATCATTCGTTCTGATGGTTCACCCCAGAAAAACTCAACCAGGTGTATGAATGTGCGTACCGACATGAAGACAAATGCGACAGAGAGAAGTATCCATGACAGCCTGTATCGGGTAAGCTTCATGAACCTGAATGCGATGGATGCAGCAATTATCTGAAGTATTATGGAGATAATTATGGCAACCAGCCTTACCATGGAAAAACAGAATTACGGGTTCCATACAAAAGTATGAGTTTATTTCAGAAAAGGCTATGTTGAAACTGCATCCTTCAGGGTCTTGCCCTCGATAAACGGGTAGAAGTAGCAGTAGAAAAGTGAGAAAAAGACAAAGGGATTCTGGCCCAGCTGGCTCTCGTAGGAGTTGTTCGCCAGGAAGTTGATGAGAAATGTTAACAAGAAGATTTTGAACATGACCTCCCTGCCCACGCCCGACCTGATAACGAAGAAGGTGTAAAGGATAATATATGAGACCAGTCCGGCAATACCCGTGTTTATCATAATGTACAGATACTGGTTGTGAGACTTCATTTCGCTGCCTGCCAGGATCGATCCGTTTTTTTCAAATCCGTAGTTCATGGCCGTGAAAATGGAGCCGGTTCCCCAGCCGAACCATGGTTTTGCCCTGAAAGCCTGCAACGCTGCCCTCCACTGGTCGATTCTTTCGGTGAACGAGCTGGCCAGTCCGTGCTGGTATCCAACTTCCCTGTAGAGGTAAAGACCTCTCAGCTCTTCGTATATCCTTACATAAACGCCGGGCCTGGATACATTTAGATAATTGGTAAAACCATTTTCCACGGCTTCGATATCCTCGTCGCTCAGCATTCCCAGACCCTCTGCATCTTTTGTAAGGTTTCTCGATGCCATATACCGTAGAAGGACCGATTTCAGATGAGTGCTTTCGGTTGTAAGCCCCTCATAATCAAGACTACTCCTTCCGGCCCATGCTTCCGAGAGCTCCAGATCGCATATGTCAATATATACCAGGTTCCCGTTCTCTCTTAAAACAGATGTTGTATCATGGCTGTAGGGGTTCCCTGCTGCGGTATGTGTTTTAAGTGATATTATGCCGTTTTCCGACTCGTGATGAGTTTCACGGTAGATATCAATTACGGGTTTTGTGGCAATTGCCAGCAGAATAATAGCCGCCAGGGCAATTGAACCTTTAAGGGCAAGGCTCCTTATTCTGGCAATGAGAATAATATGGATATACAGAATCACGCCTGCAAGCGAGGCAATTCCCGTAAGTGTGCGGGTATAGAACAGGAAGAAAATGAGCCATGCCGAGAGTGCTGCACCTGCCAGAAGAGCCTTTTTCCCGGCCTTCATTTTTCGCAGCAGTAACGGCACCTGAAAAGCTGCGAGCAGCAGCAGATTACCGTAATAGACGCCCGGGATGAATGGGGAGGCATCGCGCCATGTTGCCATTGGTTTGATAATCCTTATCAGAAGACCTGCGAATGATACAGCTGTCACGGCTCCGATGAAGAGCCAGATGAGTATTTTTATCCTGCGTGGCCCGGGCAGTGGAGTTGTTACCAGAATCAGAGGCAGAAAGAGAGTGGGTGATTTGTGCAGCAGGTCGTTGGAGATACCGAATCCCGGGTTGTCCGACCATGCCAGTCCTGCCAGGTTTACAGCATACATAAGGGTGAAGGCAAGAGCGGCCCGGTCGGCAGCAAATACCTTTAATCTGTTACCCAGGTTACCTTCCGATACCCAGTTGACAATCAGAAATATCAGGCTAAGTGTGGCAATATAGCGTGAATATGGCATTGCCATAACAAGGACACAGAGGCTCAGAAAGTAGATCAGGGAGTGAACCTGTTTTCTTCCGGAGGGGGTTATTGCTGGCATATTGTGCTTGTGAGAAGAGGTTCCGGACTGACGGCCGGTGACTGACAAATGTATTGCATAAAATGATTTCCGGCAACCATGTTTCGGATCAAAATAGTTAGATTTGTTTCAAATTAGTGTCTGTGAACGGTCAAACATCCACAACAGCCGGAATAGATGCCGTTATCACATGGGTTGACAGCGGCGATCCGGTATTCCGTGCAATGGCCGCACCATACAGTTCCGGCCGGGCAGTAAAGGATATGCCTTCGGCCGACCCTGCCAGGTTATCATCGGTAAACGAAATAAGGTATTGCCTGCTGTCAATCATGAAGTTTGCCCCGTTTATCAGGAATATATATATTGTTACGGCTGGCCAGGATCCCCGGCTTCACGAGGTTGTTGAAAGCCATTTCCCCGGGAGTTCTGACAGAGTGAAAACAGTCGATCACAAACACATATTCAGAGGCTTTGAGAACTATCTTCCAACCTTCAGCAGCAGGTCGATTGAGAGTATGTTGTGGAGGATTGAGGGATTATCGGAAAACTTCATCTACTTCAACGATGATGTTTTTCTGGTAAGGAACACATCACCAGGAGATTTCTTCTGCGACGGACGTCCCCTGCTAAGGGGAAAGTGGCTACTGAGACCATGGCACCGGCTGGCCTGGAATGCGATAAGGATATTGCCGCTCAGAATCATAAAGGGTAATCCGGGTTACCGACCCCGGCCCTCATATCATCTTGGCCAGTGGCGTTCGGCAACCGTGGCCGGGTTCAGGGCCAGCTATTTTTGTATGAGTCACACTCCCTTTGCCCTATGTCGGACCCGGGCTGAGGAGTTTCTTGTTAACGGGTATGAGACGCTTGAAAAGAACATCTCTTATCGTTTCAGGGATGATTCTCAGTTCAACTTTGTTGCCCTTATGAATCATCTTGAGGTGTTATCGGGAAACCGGAACTACCACAGCCCACAACTGGTCTATATGCAGCCGTCCGGCAGGGGGAAGGGTTACCTGCCCGGGAAGATTGCACTATGCATGAAAAATGACAAGGTAAAGTTCGCATGCGTGCAAAGCCTTGACAGGTGTACGCCGGAACAGCAGAAGATTGTTTTCGACTGGATGGATGGCATGCTGGCGGGTTGTTAATAACATTTCCAATCAGGTATATTAAGCAGCTGAGAAGTAACTATTTATATTATCGCTAACGCGTACACAACCAATAAGATAAGTTGCCTTTGCTCATTCTGTTTCTCTTCCCGGCGCACAGTCTGCCACTGATTTCAGGGACGTTAAAAATTTGTTAAAAACTATCTGCCTGAATCAGGAGCTACGATAGTTAAACTGACGTAAATTGACCTTCCCTATTTCACAATTATTTAAGACTGGCATAACCTTGAAATCAGTTGATTAAATTAATATTGCACCATAAATTTTCAATCTAAAACCGATAAACTATGATGTATCTTCTAAAAAGGTCAGGATTCGTTCTAGGCGCACTCCTGATATCAGTTCTTACCTTTGGACAGGGTGTTACCACATCCTCACTAAATGGCCGGGTTGTTGACACAAACGGCGATCCTATGCCGGGAGCTACAGTTGTTGCCCGGCACATACCTTCAGGTACCCAGTACGGTACAGCTACGTCTCCTGATGGCCGGTTCCTCATTCCGGCAATGAGGATTGGAGGCCCTTATACCATAACTATTACATTTGTAGGCTATCAGGAAGAATCATTTGACGATGTTTTCCTTAGTCTTGGGACAGCCGGCAACATTGATGCTGTTCTTTCTGAAACAGCCCAGCAGGTTGGTGACGTAGTAGTTGTAGGATTCAGAAGTTCAGTTTTCAGTTCAGACAGGACAGGGGCAGCTACAAGTATCAAAAGGGACGCCATGACGCAACTGCCGACAATAAGCAGAAGTATCAATGACTTCACTCGCCTTACTCCACAGGCAAGCGGCAGATCGTTCGTTGGAGCTGATGCCAGGTTCAACAACATTACCATTGACGGGTCGATCTTTAACAACAGCTTTGGCCTTGCTGATCAACCCGGAGGCAGAACCGGTTCTTCACCAGTCTCTCTTGATGCTATTGAGGAGATTCAGGTATCGATAGCACCTTATGATGTGCGTCAGGCAGGGTTCATAGGTGCAGGTGTGAATGCAGTAACACGAAGCGGGACCAACGATTTCACCGGATCAATTTTTTATAACCTTCGAAATGAACGGTTCCTTGGCACAAATGCATATGGTAAGGAAGTGACCTCCGACAACTTTAGCATAGGTACTTATGGTGCAAGTATCGGGGGGCCTATTATTAAGGACAAACTCTTTTTCTTTGTCAATGGTGAGTTTGAACGGGAAAGTGCACCCGGCACAAATTTCATAGCTAACGACGGGGCAACACCAGTCGGTGGAAATGTAACCAGAGTACTAAGAACAGATCTTGATAATCTCAGATCATATCTCCTAAATAACTTTGGATACGAAACAGGCCCATACGAGGGATATAATAATGAGGTTTGGAGTAACAAGGTTCTTGCCAAACTTGACTATAATATAAACGATAACCACAAGCTGAGCATCAGGTACAATTGGCTCGACTCAGAGAGGGATGTACTTGCTTCGAACAGCTCGTCTTTGGGTTATGGAAACAGGCGATCAAATACAACTGCCCTGAATTATCAGAATACAAATTATATTCAGAAGGAAAGCATTCAATCCGTTATCGGTGAATTGAACTCAACCATAGGCAGATTCTCAAATAACTTTATTGTCGGTTATACTTACCAGAATGAGGACAGGGGTTCGAGGGGTGATTTTTTCCCGCTGGTTGAGATACAGGATGCTAACTCAACATATATATCCTTTGGATTTGAACCTTTTACACCTAACAACAAGCTGAATTACAAGACGTTCCAGCTTCAGAACAATCTCACATATTTTGCCGGCAAACACATTCTTACAGCTGGATTCAACGTTGAGAGGTTCTCTTTCGAGAATGTTTTCTTCCCGGGTTCGCAGAGTGTGTATGTATACAATACCCTCGCAGAGTTTTATACCGACGCAAATGATCACCTGGCGAATCCTGCCAGAACCGCCGGAGCAGGTGTTAACGTTAAAAGATTTCAGCTTAGATATTCTGCACTTCCCGGTGGTGCTGAACCTGTACAGCCCACCAAGGTAACCTATTGGGGAGCTTATATACAGGATCAATTTACACCGATGCCCGGGTTGAAAATTACCGCTGGATTAAGGATTGATGTTCCAGTATTTGAGGACACAGGCTTCTTTAATGAAACGGTCTCGACACAAACCTTCAAAGACAGGGACAGGAATGACATCTCCATCAATACTGCCAAACTACCGGATGCCAATCCACTCTTTTCTCCCCGTCTGGGATTTAACTACGATGTCACTGGTGACCGTGCGATACAGTTCCGTGGAGGTTCAGGATTATTTACCGGAAGACCGGCTTTTGTCTGGATTTCCAACCAGATCGGGAACAACGGTGTAATAACGGGATTTGATCAGATCGCAGGAACTTCGAGGTACTTTAACCCGGATCCAACTTATTGGATACCTGCCAATCCAACGCTTCCTAGCTCCTATGAACTTGCCATTACAGATCCATCCTTTAAGTTCCCACAGGTATGGAGATCAAATATTGCTGTAGATGCAAAGTTGCCGATGGGTTTGGCTGGAACGGTTGAGTATGTGTATAATAAGGAGGTGAACGGAATCGGTTATTACAATGCAAATTTGCCCGTATTGCCTAATCCTGCTGCTACGGGTCCTGACAGACGACCGATTTTTACTTCGACCAGGATTAACACAAACGTAGTAAATGCCATTATGCTCGATAATACCAACAGCGGGTTTGGGCATTCACTGGCTTTCAGTCTTGAAAAGCAGTATTCGAATGGTTTTTTTGCCAAGGCGGCTTACTCATTCGGTATATCGAAGAATACTGTTGATCCGGGATCGATTGCTGCCGGGTCGTATAATAACAATGCCATATCCTGGGATCCTAACAACGCCCCGCTTGCATTCTCTAATAATGACCAGCGCGACAGGGCTATAATTGCTATTACCTACAGGAAAGAGTATGCCAAACTATTTGCAACTCAGATCGGTTTCTTTATGGAGGGCCGCAATCAGGGCAGACACAGCTTCATTTACTCATCTGACAGAAACGGCGATGGCAACAGAAATGACCTTCTCTATATTAATACAGATCCTTCAGAAGTTATTTTTCAGGTGTACACCCCCACAGGAGCCGCTGCGCCTTACGCCGCTGCTGACCAGGCCGCTGACTGGGAGGCGTTTGTAAAACAGGACAGGTACCTCAGTTCAAACCGTGGTGAGTATTCAGAAAGAAACGGAGCTATTTTGCCATGGATCTGGAATGCAGACCTTAATATCACCCAGGAGTTTTTCGTGAACGTCGGAGGTAAGAGAAACACCATTCAGGTGATGGCTAATTTCCTGAACTTTGGAAACCTTCTGAATAATAAATGGGGAGTAGGTTATGTCATTAATTCAGATAGGCCTCTTGACTACAGGGGAGTAGATGGGGCTACCGGAAAACCCATTTACAGAATGAATAATCTCGGTGTTTCATCGGGCCAG
>VGGM01000017.1 GCA_016868515.1 Bacteroidota bacterium
TCAAGTTCTAGTGCGGAATTGTCATTTTTTTTGTCTATCATTGTACAAGGGGTGTTTTTTGTTGTAATCACTTCAAATATAACTAATTAAGTTGTAAATAAAGAACAAAAACCCCCTTTTTTTTCAGCTTTTATGAATAATGCAGGTTAAAACAAAAAAAAATGAAAAAGAAACTTGAAGATATCTGCAACCGGCAGGTAGAACGTGAAGCCTACTCATCAAACCTCTATCTGGCAATGGCTTCTTGGGCCGAAACGAAGGGAATGAGCGGAGTAGCCAACTGGATGTATGCCCAGAGCGACGAGGAGAGGATGCATATGCTGAAATTCATTAAATTCATAAATGAAAGGGGAGGACATGCCATTATTCCCAAGCTTGATAAACCACCGGTCGACTATAAGGGAGTAACTGAAATGTTCGATGAAGTGCTTCAT
The DNA here is from genome assembly GCA_016868515.1 of Bacteroidota bacterium. Taxonomy (GTDB): domain Bacteria; phylum Bacteroidota; class Bacteroidia; order Bacteroidales; family VadinHA17; genus SLNP01. Next base: position 435 of record VGGM01000017.1, read on the forward strand.
CATGAGAAATTTGTTTCCGAAAGTATCAATGAGATTGTTGCCCTGGCTACTGCAGAGAAAGAATATGCCCTCCTTAACTGGATACAGTGGTTCGTTTCGGAGCAGATTGAGGAGGAATCATCGGTTCAGGCAATTATTGATAAACTCAGGCTTCTCGGAAAGAACAATCTCTACATGTTCGACAGAGACATATTGGCCATGAGAGGTGCTGAAGGTGAGGCTGCCGAATAGATAAAAATCTCAGATGCGCATTATCGGATTGTTTCTGCTCGCTGGTTTGTTCAACGGACTCCGTTCACAGTCCGTTGAAAAACCGGCTTTCGTCATAAACCCTGGTCACGAGTTCATCTGCTATGCCAGTGATGAGGTACGGATGATTTTCATTCCGCCTCCCGGGGAGTTTCTGATGAATAGTAAATCAGGTAACGCGCAGATTGAGGTCTCATATGTCGGATTTTCCGATGAAGCCAGAGCTGCTTTTCAGCATGCGGTTAATATATGGTCATCGCTTTTGAGGTCTGATACCAAAATCAGGGTAAGGGCATTATGGACATCGATGGAACCCGATGTACTGGGGTCAGCATCTGCAACATCATTTTATCTGGGTAGTTTTATTGATGCCCGTAGGGCCGATGCCTATTATCAGGTTGCCCTTGCTGAAAAGATTGCAGGCAGGGAGCTTAATGCCGGTACCGAATTCGACATCACAGTGAGGTTCAATTCTGAAATTAACTGGTTCTATGGTCTTTCTGGCGGAACCCCCTCCACAAGCTACGACCTGGTAACAGTGGTACTGCATGAGCTTTGTCACGGACTGGGGTTCGCTGACAGTTTCAATGCCACAAGCACCCAAGGTTCATATGGATTCAACGGTTTTCCGGTTATCTATGACACTTTTATTGAAGGCTCGAATGGAAGGAAGCTGACTGACAGGTCGGTTTACATAAACCCCTCAAACGATCTCAGACTGGCCCTTACTTCGGGTGCGCTTTATTTTGCAGCTCCCGTCACCCTGAAGTATAAATCGGGGGTTAAGCCCCTCATATATGCCCCGGGGGTGTTTGATTCCGGATCGAGCGTCAGTCACCTTAGCGAATCTGGTACACCCCAGATTGATGCTCTTATGACCCCGTTCATCGGAAAGGGGGAGGCAATACACGACCCCGGTATGCTGACTCTCTCAATGCTTGCCGATCTGGGATGGATAAACACCAGGCTTATCCACAACCCTGCAAAGGATACTGAAAGCAACATCAGCTCGGTTGAACTTACAGTTGACATGCAGTCTGATACTATTCTCAGAAAGAATGGCTTGAAGCTGATTTATAAATATGATAATTCGCCTGTTTATGACACAGTGTCGCTGAATATTGCCGGATACGACGGAACGGCTGCTTATACACTTCCAATACCCTCGTATAACACCCTTGTAAAGTATTACTATTCTGCAATTGATACTTTCGGCAGGGCTTATCAGTTGCCATCTGCAGGAAGAACAAAGCCTTACACTTTCTATGTCGGAACCGATACGGTGAAACCTGTTATAGTACATACTCCCGGACCATTTATACTCACGGTTCTCGATACCCTGAAAATAGAAGCCGTGATTTCCGATAACCTCTATCCTGTAACGGCAAAGGTCAGGTACAACCTGAACGGAGGACCGGAAATGGAAATTATCATGGAAAACCCCGGCCAGAACAGCTTTTCAGGTGATATATTGCTTAAAAACCTTGCACTTACAGGGGTCGACACAATCTACTACATGATTCAGGCCACTGATCAGGCAAACAATCCCAATACAGCCATATCACCCTCTTCCGGATTTCACAAAATTCCCGTTGTTTCGCTTTTCGATGCCGTTGATCATTACTTCACTGCTTTCAATTCAGGTGGAGGCGATTTTCTTCTCGATGGCTTTACGGTTGAACAGCCACCGGGTTTCGCTAACCCTGCCCTCCATTCACTGCACCCCTACAAAAGTCCTGAAGTTCCGGGTGGCAAAATTGAATACCAGGCAATCCTGAAATATCCCGTTGCAGTTGATCAGTCAGGCTTGTTCATCTCATTCAGGGAGATTGTGCTTGTTGAACCGGGGGAACCAGGGTTCCCGTTCGGAACGGAAGATTTCTATGACTATGTTGTAGTCGAAGCCACACGCGACGGAGGCAGATCGTGGTTCCCGCTGGCCGATGGCTACGATTCATCCGGCAACACGCTCTGGCTTAATACCTACAACGCAGCAATTGTTGACAATAATTCCACCGCAATCGGAGGACCGGCATTGTTTGTCAAACGAACCATCAGCCTTGATTCCCCCGGAATAGTAAATGAAAATGATACACTGGTTATCCGGTTCCGCCTCTTCTCCGACCCGTATGCAAATGGCTGGGGCTGGGCTGTTGATGATCTTTTTATTAAGGGACTTGCAGTAGGTGCCGAAACAATTAATGACACCGGGTTTAGTATATTTCCAAACCCGGGTGACGGGAGATTCCGGATAACAATGCCATCATCGGGCAACCAGGTAAATTCAATACTGGTCACCAACCTTACCGGATCAGCTGTGAAAAGAATAACACTGCCTGCCGGTCAGCAATCCGAATTCGATATCAGTGACTTCAGCCCCGGCATCTACTTTATAACCATCGATTCAGGAACAGGCAGGAGATCCTTCAGGTATGTGCTGACAGGAAAATAACTCACCTGAAGCTCTATTGTGATAAATTGAGTAATTTTGCAGCTTAATTGCAAAACAGTATTACCATACACAGCCATGAGCATCATCAATAAAATCCTTGGACTTTTCATAGGTAACAAATACGACCGCGACATGAAGGAAATTATGCCTTACGTGGAAGCGGTAAAGGTTGAATATGAGCTACTTCAGCAGGTAAGTAACGATGAACTGCGAAATATGAGCCGCGCCCTTAAGGAAGAGGTCTACAATTTTGTAAAGGCTGATTACGACCAGGTGCTGATGCTGCGCGAAAAAGCCGAGAAGGAACCCGATGTTACTGTCAAGGAAGATCTGTTCAGTCAGGTTGATAAACTTATCAAGACCATTGATGAGAAGATAGAGGAGGTACTTGACAAACTGCTCCCGAAAGCCTTCGCAATAGTTAAGGAGACAGCCAGACGGTTATCCGCCAATGAAGTACTTGAGGTAACGGCACAGCAATATGACCGCGACCTGGCTTCGGTTCGTGAGAGCATAACCATAAAAGGTGACAAGGCATACTGGAAAAACCGCTGGATGGCTGGCGGGAATGAAATTGTGTGGGATATGGTGCATTATGATGTGCAGCTGATAGGAGGGGTGGCGCTTCATAAGGGCAGGATAGCAGAGATGGGCACCGGTGAAGGAAAAACACTCGTCGCAACACTTCCGGTGTTCCTGAATGCCATTGCCGCTAAGGGAGTCCATATTGTAACAGTAAACGACTACCTGTCGAAACGCGACTCGGAATGGATGGGCCCGATATATGAGTTTCACGGACTGTCGGTCGACTGCATTGACAAGCATGAACCAAATTCACCGGCAAGACGAAAGGCCTACAATGCCGACGTTACATTCGGTACCAATAACGAGTACGGGTTCGATTATCTGCGCGATAATATGGCAATCAACCTTGAAGACCTGGTTCAGCGGAAACACCATTATGCCATTGTCGACGAGGTAGACTCAGTGCTGGTTGACGACGCCAGAACACCTCTTATCATTTCGGGTCCCACTCCTAAAAGTGATACTCAGCAGTTTGATGAACTTAAGCCAAAGGTTGAAAAACTCGTATCTGCACAGCGAAAGCTGGTAACCCAGATACTTGCCGATTCAAAAAAACTGATAACTGAGGGAAAAAATGAAGAGGGTGGCTTCCTCTTACTCAGGGCCTACAAGGGCCTTCCCAAAAGCAGTGCACTCATAAAGTTTCTCAGCGAGGAAGGAAACAAGACACTTCTGCTTAAGACTGAGAACTTCTATATGCAGAATAACAACAGGGAGATGCCAAAAGTCACCGAGGCCCTTTACTTCATTATCGACGAAAAGGCTAACTCTATTGAACTTACAGAGAAGGGTATCGACCTCATAAGTACATCTGTTGAGGATGCTTCATTTTTCGTTCTGCCCGATGTTGGCAGTGCAATTGCAGAAATTGAAAAGCATCACTCCGATGACCTGAAAAAACTGAAGGCAAAAGACGAACTCCTGCGCGACTATGCAGTCAAGTCGGAGAGGGTTCACACAATGACACAACTGCTCAAGGCCTATACCCTTTTTGAAAAGGATGTTGAGTACGTTCTGATGGACAACAAGGTTAAGATTGTTGATGAACAGACAGGAAGAATACTTGAAGGAAGACGTTACTCCGACGGGTTGCATCAGGCTATAGAGTCGAAGGAGAACGTCAAGGTTGAGGCAGCGACGCAGACATATGCGACAATAACCCTTCAGAATTATTTCAGAATGTATCACAAGCTTGCAGGCATGACCGGAACCGCCGAGACTGAGGCAGGCGAGTTCTGGGATATCTATAAGCTTGACGTTGTGGTTATTCCTACTAACAGACCTGTTGTAAGGAGCGACCGCGAAGATATGGTTTATAAAACCAAGCGTGAAAAATACAACGCGGTTATTGACGAAATCGTCAGACTTAACCATGAAGGCAGACCGACACTGGTCGGTACTACTTCAGTTGAGATATCTGAACTGCTTAGCAGAATGCTGAAAATGAAGGGTTTAAAACACAATGTTTTGAACGCAAAACTGCATCAGCGTGAGGCAGAGATAGTTGCTGAAGCCGGTAAAACAGGAACCGTCACAATTGCCACGAATATGGCAGGTCGCGGAACTGATATCAAACTTACACCTGAGGTAAGGAAAGCCGGTGGCCTTGCGATAGTCGGAACCGAAAGACACGATTCCAGGAGGGTTGACAGGCAGCTCAGGGGGCGTTCGGGCCGTCAGGGCGACCCTGGAAGCTCTCAGTTCTTCGTGTCGCTTGAAGATGACCTCATGAGACTCTTCGGATCGGAAAGAATAGCAGGAATAATGGACAGGCTTGGACTCAAGGATGGTGAAATGATACAGCACTCAATGATCACCAAATCGATTGAGCGGGCCCAGAAAAAGGTAGAGGAGAATAACTTCGGAATAAGAAAGCGTTTGCTCGAATACGATGACGTAATGAACTCACAGCGTGAGGTAATATACACCAGGAGGCGGAATGCGCTTTCGGGTGAAAGACTGAGTGTCGATATTGCAAACATGATGTACGATGTTATCGATAACCTGGTTGTTACCTATCACAGCGAAGGCGATTTCGACGGTTTTGAATTTGATCTGATAAGGAGTTTCTCGATAGATTCTCCTATCCCAAGGGAGAGATTCCTTAAGGTTACCTCCGAAGAGATAATTGATGTTGTTTACAGGAAGGCCCTCGAAACATATCGCAGAAAGGAGGAGTCAATTTCACAGCAGGCCTACCCTGTTCTGAAGGATGTCTACGACCGGATGTCGCATGTTTATGAGAATGTGGTTGTGCCTGTTACCGACGGGGTTAAGGTGTTCCAGGTTGTGGTTAACCTTAAAGCTGCAGTTGAAACCGGAGGCCTAGATATTTCAAGGGCATACGAAAAGACAGTTGTGCTTTCAACAATTGATGAGGCATGGAAGGAGCATCTGCGCGAGATGGACGAGCTTAAGCAGTCGGTTCAGAATGCCACCTACGAACAGAAGGATCCACTTCTTATATACAAGTTTGAATCGTATGAGCTGTTCAAGAGTATGCTTGGGCGTATCAACCGCGATATTCTCGGAACCCTCATGAAAGGCTTTATCCCGGTTCAGTCAACCGATCAGGTTCAGGAAGCACAGAGAAGAAGGCGTACCGATATGAGTAACCTTCGGGCCAGCCGTCCCGAACTGGCAGGAGGGGGAGGAACCCCGGGGTCCCCTGAACAGAGACAGCAAAGAGTTGAGCCTGTGAGGGTTGAGAAGAAAGTTGGAAGAAACGATCCCTGCCCGTGCGGCAGTGGGAAGAAATATAAGCATTGTCACGGAGCAGGAGCACCGGCGGGACAACCGGCGGCTAACTGATACTTTCGATGGCTTTCTGAATTCTGGCCTGTAATTGCTTGTTTACCGGAACAAGCGGAAGCCTGAGGATATTATTGCACAATCCAAGGGTACTGAGCATTGCTTTCACACCGGCCGGTGATCCGTCGGCAAACAGTAGCTCAATAAGCTCAATGTATTTGTATTGAATTTCCCTGGCAGACTTCAGATTTGATTTAAGTGCGTGTGATACCATCTCACTCCATGCCGACGGGAAAGCGTTTCCCAAAACCGATATTACCCCGGCTCCGCCAGCTGCAATAACCGGAAGGGCATTCATGTCATCACCCGAAATAACGAGGAAATCGTCGGGTTTGTCCCTCAGAATCTTCATTATCTGTGTGAAATCGCCTGAGGCCTCCTTAACACCTGATACGTTTTCGCAGGATGAGGCAAGTTCAAGGCATGTTTCAGCAGTCATATTCGATCCGGTGCGCGAGGGAACGTTATAGAGAATGACCGGCACAGGGCTCGACGTTGCCACTGTCTTGTAATGAAGAAAGATGCCTTTCTGATTAGGTTTGTTGTAATATGGTGACACAGACAGTATTGCGTCAACCCTGGAGAGATCGGTTTTCCTGATGAAATCGGTGATCTCCTGGGTATTGTTACCTCCGATACCTACAACCAGCGGGACCCTCCTGTCTATAACTTCCAGTGTGTGTGCGATAATGGCCCGCTTCTCGTCTCGTGAGAGTGTGACCGATTCTCCCGTTGTTCCGAGTGTAACAATGTAATTAACACCACCTGCAATCAGATGATTTATGATTCTGCCCAGTGCCGCAAAGTCAATACTGGTGTCGTTTCTGAAGGGTGTAACAACAGCAACCCCTGTACCTTTAAATCTCTTCATTCAGTTCTGGCTAATTGAAAGATTATTATCGGGTTTTTATCATCTCCAGGTAAACAACAACCTGGTTAAGGAATTCTCTTACATTGTGATTTAAACCTGTTTCAATAATGAGTTCGTGATTTCCCGAGGAGTTATGGCCCCTGAAGCCAGGTGCAATCTTCATGGTGGCAACTGACAATGTTGAAACATACCTGAGCGGCAGAAAGTCGCGGAAACAGATCTCAATAACAATGTCAAACCGGTTCTGAATGAACTTCTCTGCTTCAGGTGATTTCGGAATATACATAAGGCTGTAATCTTCACGTCTCAGGCAATTCAGATACCTGATTGCAGTAAGTTTATCGGGTAGCACTTTACCGCTGAAAAAGGCAAGAACATCCACTTTTACCCCTCTTTCGCCCATCTGTAAAATAAAATCGCTGATAGGTGTCAGATCATCGGGGTTGCTTATATCCCAGAGTAAGCCGACTGATTTCACCTCCTCAAGGTTAACAAAACCACGCTTTCTGGAGAGCTTTCCCGCTCTTTTCCTGAGTGCCCGGCTGCCTGCCTTGATTCTCAAACTCCTGAAAAGTTCCATAATGCAAACCTAGTGTTTTTTAAACAGAAAATTATTCGCCCCGGCACCTATTTACGCTATCATCTCAAGAAAATCTGTTTCACTGTAGACCGGGATTCCAAGTTTCCTTGCAGTCTCAATCTTTGACGGCCCGGGGCTTTCACCAGCCAGAATAAATGAGGTGCCTGATGTAACTGATGAGAGACTTCTCCCCCCGTTGTTGATAATCATCTCTTTGTATTCATCGCGGCTGTGCCTGCTGAAAGTCCCGGTAATGACAATACTCAATCCGGCAAGCTTATCGCTGTTTTCTGCGCTGCCTGGTTCGGGGTTGAAGGATAGGCCAAAACTGCGTAGTTTTTCAATAATCGCCAGGTTCCGGTCATTATCAAAAAACTCCCTGATACTGGTTGCGATTTTCAAACCGATATCAGGTACATGAATCAGATCATCGACGCTTGCGTTCATTATAGCATTAATTGATTTGAAATGCGAAGCAAGGGAACGGGCAGTGGCTTCCCCGACATGCCTGATTCCCAGTGAAAACAGAACCCTGTGAAACGGCACGTTAACGGAGTTCCTTATCGATCGGGTTATATTTGCGGCTGACTTTTCACCAAGTCCCTCAAGTGTTGACAATGTCTCTGCGCTAAGACCATACAGATCGGAAACATCCCTTACCAGGTTCCGGCCGAAAAGAAGGTCAACCGTCTCTTCGCCAATACCCTCAATATTCATTGCCTTCCTTGAAATAAAGTGCTCTATCCTTCCCTTTAACTGAGGCGGACATTCAAGGTCATTCGGGCAATACCAGTTGGCTTCACCCTCGATCCTGGTGAGCCGGTATCCGCATTCCGGGCACTTCACAGGGAAATCCAACGGCAGGGCATCAGCAGAGCGATGAGCTATATCGACTCCCACTACCTTCGGAATAATCTCCCCACCCTTCTCTATATATACATAGTCATGCATATGAAGGTCGAGAAGCTTCATCTGGTCGGCATTATGCAATGATGCCCGTCTCACAGTAGTGCCTGCCAGCAGCACAGGTGCAAGATTTGCAACAGGAGTTACAGCACCTGTCCGGCCCACCTGAAACGACACGGATATCAACCTTGTTCTTTCCTGTTCGGCCTTGTACTTGAAGGCTACTGCCCATCTGGGCGTCTTTGAGGTATAACCGAGTCTTTTCTGAAGTTCGATACTGTCGGCTTTTACAACCACTCCGTCAATCTCAAAATCGATTTCACTCCTTCTGGTTTCCCATATTTCAATAAACTGCAGAACCTCAGCTATGTTGTTGCATTGTTTTATTGTATCAGAAACCCTGAATCCCCATGATGCGGCTCTTTTCATATTCCCGGAATGACTGTCACCGGGAAGCTTCTCACCCAGCATGTAATAGAAGTAACAGTCAAGCGGACGCTGCGCAACAATCTTACTATCAAGTGTTTTAAGTGTGCCCGATGCAGCATTTCTCGGGTTGGCGAATGGCACTTCACCTGAGTTTACCCTTGTTTCATTCAGCTTCCTGAAATCCTCCTTGTGGAAAATAACTTCTCCCCGAATGGTGAATGACTGTGGCAAATCGGGGTTTGATATACTCTTGGGTATTGAATTAATGGTGAGGATATTTGCTGAAACATCATCGCCAACTTCGCCATCACCCCTCGAAAGTGCCCTAATAAACCTCCCGTTTTCATATCTGATGCTTACCGATGCCCCGTCGAGCTTGAGTTCACAAACGTACTTCACGTCTGTACCTGCACTTTTTCTTACCCTGTTGTCAAACTCAAAAAGTTCGTCCTGCGTATAGGTATTGGCAAGTGAGAGCATTGGGTAATCGTGCCTGTATTGTACGAATTCCTTAAGTACATCACTGCCAACTTTGCGTGTCGGCGAATCGGGGGTTATCAGTTCGGGGAATCTCTTTTCAATAGTCTCGAGTTCGTGAATTAGCAGGTCATACTCAAAGTCCGAAATCTGAGGCGAGTTCTGTTTGTAGTAGAGATCATCATGTCGCTCGATCTCCCTTCTTAAAGTTTCAATTCTTCTCTTTGCTTCACTGATCTTCATATCATTCAGCCTTTTATGGGTTCCATGTGTATGGTTGCCTCAATACCCATCCTATCCCTGATCGCTTTCTCAATTTTGTCTGCAAGTTCGTGGCCTTCACTGATTGTGAGGTCTCCGGGTAGTCTCATGTGAAATGTTACTTCGGAATGCGAGATGTAGTTATGGTGGTGAAAGTGGTGGAAATCTGTTGCTCTGCCGCATATCTCCTTTCCGATAATGCGTATACTGTCAATCTTTTCTTTCGGCAGTGGTTCCCCCAGAAGGGCATTAACGGTAGACAAGACAATCTTCCAGGCTGCAAATCCGATGAGGACAGCCACAATAACGGCAAGCAGGCTGTCAATCCACCAGAAGAATCCGCCGGAGAAGATGCCTGCAAGGATTATTAATGATGAAACTGCGTCGCTCCGGTGGTGCCAGCCATCTGCCTTCAGCACCTCCGATCCGGTTTTGCGGGCAAGAGTGTAGGCATATCTGGCCAGAGCTTCCTTTGCAACAACCGAAACAGTTGTAACTATTATCGCAAGTGTACCATATTCGGTTGTTTGCCGGTCGGTAAACTTTGACCATGCATCGGAAATGAAACTGTATGCAACTATAAACAGCATGGCAGCAATGAAAAGGGACACGATCAGTTCGATGCGGCCATGTCCGAAAGGATGGTTACTGTCGGGTGGTTTGGACGACAACCTGGCGCTCAGAACAACTCCCACCGAGCTTACCGAGTCGCTTAAGGTATGCCATGCATCGGCAACAATGGCCAGGGAGCCGGTTACTGTGCCTGCCCAGTATTTAACTACAAACAGAATCAGGTTTGCTGCAACTGAAACCCATCCTTCAATACGCTGGTACCTGAGCCGGTCAGAATAGGAAAGTTTCCAGCCTGTTTTGTCAGTTGACGTTAATTCATTGTTCATCGAAATCTGATTCCCTTATTATGTAAGCCTCAAATATAAGAATTTCAGCATCCTTCCAGCCCTCTTTTCCGATGCCTGCTTTTCTGTCAGCTGTGTGTTCAAGGAACTCGATAACCGACCATCCTCTTTCAACTGCCACCTGGGGTAGCAATACTCCCGATCTTCCGCCTTGCCGAAGGCATATCCCATGCTTTCCAATCTCAATTTCACCTATATCGCTGATCTTCCGCATTGGTGAAACTACCGATATTTCGATAGATATTTCTTCGTATTCTTTCCCTGAAAGTGGATTGAACCGGCTGTCTTCAAATGCAGCTGAATATGCCATATCGGCAACCAGCATGCACAACTGCTCTGAAGCTGCCAGTCTTCCGATGCAACCCCTGAGTTTTTTACCGGCATGAAGGCTGACAAAAGCACCCGACCTGATTCTGAGGGAATCAGGTATGTTAACGGGCAGAAGAGGTTTGTAACGGCCTTCAAGGCCTGATTCAATCGACCTGCGGGCAATGCTGATCAGATATCTGCCGTCTTCACTACTGATAGGGTATGATAGAGTATTACCCGTGTAAGTCAATTCCTTCCTGTTTCCCTCTGTAACAAGAAATGAATGGTATCC
>VGGM01000018.1 GCA_016868515.1 Bacteroidota bacterium
AGGCTTTTATGAGGTTTGCTTTTCCAAATGTACAAATTTGATTGGTTCCCATGAAAAAATTTTGTTGATATTTTGTTCATAACTGCACGCTTTTGGCTCCCCTACCTCATATCTGATTACTATTTTTACATCCTGAGAACCACTTACCCGTCAAAAATGTTTAACCTCAACCAATCGGAACTTGAAGGAAAGCACATAGTTGTAGTCGATGATGATATTCCCTCGGCAAAATACTATGAAACCATTCTGAGGAACCAGGGGGCTGAAATCACCATCCTGAAGACGGGACGCGAGTTCAACGACTTCATATCCCAGGCCGGCGGCAGAAGCGACATTGTGATATTGGATTTTCTTATTCCCTTCATGAACGGGGTCGATTGTACCAGGCTTTTCAGGCGTGAAGATAAAACCACACCGGTTCTCATGATCACTGCCTACTGTTCCGATCAGATAAGGCGGGATGCCTTCATTGCCGGGGTCGACGATTTCCTGCTTAAGCCGGTTATGCCCGAGAAGCTTATGCTGTCTATTGCCAGACAGATTACCAGACAGAAGCAGGTGAGTGTATAAACTCTCCTACAACTCCCCGGTAACCGATCTTCTTATCGTAAGGAATTCAGCATACAGCTTCTCCAGCCTCTCTATCATCTCATTGCCCTCCTGCTCCAGTCCGTTTGACAGGTAAATATCAGCTATCCGCGACGCATACTGCAAGGCTGTCTGTATCTCATACTCGGCCGAGAGAACAATTCCGGGCCTCTGTGATAAGAAATACTCAGTCCGGCCAAAAAAATCGCCAACGGCCTCTGTGGCAACCTCAACGGCCCGTTCAGGTAACCCGGCTGCAAAGAAGGCCGAAACAATATCAGGGGAAAACATGTCGTGGGGTATCTTGCTGAAAGGCAGTTCACTGATGCAACGCTCCAGCACTTCGGCAGCCTTTTCCCTGTCGCCTTCCGATGCAAGGGCCGATGCCAGTCTGGCATAGTTGTGACGTGCCCTTATTACTGTGATTGTACGCTTGTGGTAATAATCGAGGTAAACATCAGGGTCGCTGGCTCCTCTCCATCTGAACCGGTTCATGAGGTTTTCATAAAGTATGGCTGTGTCTATCCTGCCGTAGTCGAGCCAGTTCCTGTTGTGCGACCTTACGGGAACCAGCCTGTATGCAATCCCCTCAAGCTGAAAGTACTCCTCCAGCCCCATGGCATCATTATGATATCCTGTAACAAAGTAAACCGGTCTTTCCCATTGGTTGCCTGCAAGGAGGTCGAGAACCATCATCTGGCTTTTCAGTATGGAGTTCCCCTTGAGGGTGATGTCGATGTGGGGAACAATCAGGTCGGCATCCTCAGGCTTTACTGTGCCGCTGGCAAGTACCTTCTCCCTGTCAACCGGAATCCTGATGGTCCTTGCCGGAATGTAGTCAATCTCCTCGGTTGCCGATACCCTTATCTTCGAATCCCTGCTTTCGCTCCTGAAAAAATCGATAACAAGGCTGACATCGACCGGTTCCCTGATCTTCTCAACAATAAATACCTGATTGTTGATCCCGTCGTAGTATTTCTCAACAGGCAGGGATAATGGCAGCGGATCGGACTCATATGCCTTCTGCTTCATCTGGTCAATATACCAGTCGGTATTCAGCAGCATGAGGTTACATACCCTCACATCGGTCCTTACACCTTCCACCTCCTGTGCGTACCACAGGGGAAAGGTGTCATTGTCGCCATTTGTAAAAAGTATGGCACCAGGGGCACATGAATTCAGGTAATTCGATGCAACGTCAACGGTAAGGTAACGGCCCGACCGGTCGTGGTCATGCCAGTTTTCGGCGGCCATTATTGCGGGAACCGCTAAAACAGATATAATGCCGGCCATCACGGCAGCGACACCTCGATTTAGAACCCGCGATAACAGCTTATATACCCACAGAACACCTATTCCGATCCACATGGCAAATGCGTAAAACGACCCCGCATAGGCATAATCGCGTTCCCGGGGCTGGTTTGGACTCTGATTAAGATATATCACTATGGCCAGCCCTGTAAGCACAAAGAGCAACATCACTATCCACCAGTTCCTGATGTCCCTGTTAAGCTGGTAAAAAAAGCCTGCAAGCCCCAGCAGCAGGGGCAGGAGAAAATATCTGTTCCTTGACTGGTCATTCTTCATTTCGGCTGGCATGGCTTTTTCATCTCCGGTAAACGGCCTGTCGATGAACCCAATGCCGGTAATCCAGTTACCGTTTATTGATCCGCCATAGTTCTGCACATCGTTCTGCCTTCCTGAAAAATTCCACATGAAATACCTCATGTACATAAACCCTATCTGGTAGCCAGCCATGAATCTTAGATTCTCAATAAATGTTGGCTTTCTTTCAATGCGCCTCTCTCCGGTCGAAGGATCGGTAACCTGAACGGGTTTGCCCTTAACTATGCCCCATTCAATATACTTGTCAATATGGTCCTGCTGATCGCTCCACATTCTGGGAAAAATAGTGTTAAAGCGCTCATCATAAACCCTTTCCACTGAGCGGTTTGTAATAACATACCTGTTACCCGACCGGTTCCAGGTGGGTTTGCCTTCGGTTGTATACTCAACCACGGGCGCGTTGTAATAGTGCCCGTATAACAGTGGCCGCTGACCATACTGTTCGCGGTTGAGGTAATAAATCAGGTTGAAAATGTGTTCGGGATTATTCTCATCCATTGGAGGATTTGCAGACGATCTTATCAGTATCAGGGCAAAAGAAGAGTAGCCTATAAGTATCACCAGAAGTGATGTAAGGGCAGTGTTCAGCAACCGGCGATACCTTTTTGATGCTACCCGGGCCAAATACCCGAAAACGATCAGTATTATGATGTTCGCTGCAGCCGAGCCTGTCAGAAGCCATATCCCGGCCAGAGCCAATGCTGTAAATGTAATTACAGCGACCTTAAACGTACCCGACGACCTGTCCATCGACCACCGCACAGCCATAATGACTGCAACAGTCAGAAACAGGGCATAAATCATAATGCCCGAGTTAAAAGGCATGCCTAACCCGTTGATAAAGAGCAGCTCAAATTTCGAAGCCACTATCAGAACTCCCGGTATAATTCCATACATAATTATCACAAGCAAGGCCAGGGAAACAGCAAGTGAAATAACAAAACCCTTCCAGCTAAAGCTGTGCGTCCGGAAATAGTAAACAAACACAATAGCCGGGATTACAAGAAGATTTAGCAGGTGCACCCCAAGCGACAGTCCCATAAGATAAGCAATCAGTATCAGCCACCGGTCGGCGTGCTCCTCTCCGAAGCTCTCTTCCCACCTTAAAATCGCCCAGAAAACTGCGGCTGTGAAAAGTGACGAGGTAGCATAAACCTCACCCTCAACTGCTGAAAACCAGAATGTATCGGAAAAGGTATAGGAAAGGGCACCTGTTACCCCGGCGGCCATCACCGCAATGATATTTTGCCTCGCCATATCAGTCTCCCCCGTGCTGAAAAGCCGCCTGGCAAGGTGAGTTACCGACCAGAACAGGAAAAGTATTGTAAAGGCGCTGGCCAGAGCCGATAAAGCATTTGCCATAAGGGCCACCCTTGTTACGTCACTGCCGGCAAACAGAGTGAAGAAGCGACCCATAAGCATGAATACCGGAGCACCCGGAGGATGGCCAACCTCAAGCTTGTAAGCCGCCGCAATGAATTCACCGCAGTCCCACAGGCTGGCCGTCGACTCCATTGTCATCAGGTATGTAACCGCTGCTATGGAAAATACCCCCCAGCCGGTAATATTGTTTATTCTTCTGAACTCATTCATGCTTACCAGGTATATTCGGAATAACAGTATAGCGGCGAAAATAGAAAAATTTTGAACACCCCGTTACCTGCAGGTGTTTTATGTAAAACCGATCCGAATTCATAAATTTGGAGCCTGCAGAAAAAGAGAATGAGATTAACAAAGAGATATATCACACCCCTGCTTATCCTTCTTGTATGGCAATATGCGCCGGCTCAGTTCTATGATACAGGTACCGATCCTGCCTCACTACGCTGGAGAGAGATAAGAACGGCCGGTTTCAGGGTGGTTTTTCCGGAAGGACATGAGCGCCAGGCCGGACTCACGGCAGATTACCTCAGAAAATCAATGGATGAACTGGAGCAATTGTATAAAATGCCGCCAAAACGATTCCGTACAGATGTGGTTCTGCATCCATTCTCCTTTGAATCGAACGGGTATGTCGGCTATGCTCCACGACGGATGGAACTCTTCCCAATGCCTGACCAAAACAGCCTGCCGGCTGATAACCTTAAACTGCTAACCCTTCATGAAGCCGTTCACGTGGTACAGTTCATGTCGCTCCAGCAGGGTTTCAATGGAGTTGCATCAAGATTGGGTGGCCAGCAGTTTACAGGGCTTACCGCTGCCCTTATGCCTTTCTGGTTCTATGAGGGCGATGCAGTGCTTTACGAGACACTGCTCTCCCCTGCCGGAAGAGGAAATAACCCCTCCTTCAACAAGGATCTGAAGGCTCTCTATACCTCCGTTCCCGGAGGTTACTCATTCAACAAAATGCTTCTGGGTTCGTACAGAGACTACACTCCCAATCACTATATGTACGGCTTCCGTATTATGGAATACTCCAGGGCAAAATACGGTAACGACCTCTGGAGAAACAGTCTCGCATTTACCGCCGCACGACCTTACCTGCTTAACCCGCTTAATGTACACCTCAGCAAATCAGCATCCCTCTCCAAGAAAAAACTATTCGAACAAACCTTCACAGAGCTCAGCAGATTATGGCATTATGATCTTCAGGCTGAAGCCCCTGTTCAATACACCAGTATATCGTCGTATAATAAAGGCGATTATGCAAATTACTTCTCTCCTGTATTTGTCGGACAAGACTCCATAGCTGTCCTTAAATCATCATTTTCAAGTCCATCATCTATTGTTTTACTTACGGCTGATGGAGAGGAAGAGAGAGTATTAGGCTTCACAGGTTATCTGCCCGATCAGGTCATTTCGGCAGGGGGAGGAAAAATAGTCTGGTCCCAGTTCCAACCCGATCCGCGTTGGGAGAACCGTAATTACTCATCGGTTTACATGCTCGAGACCGCCACGGGTACTATAAGAAGTCTCATAACCGCGTCGAGATTGTCTTCTCCGGCAATCAGCAGCGACGGATCGAAGATGGCCGCTGTTGAAAACAGTGTAATGAATGAAAACCACCTGGTGCTTATTGACCCTGCTACCGGTCAAATCACCCGCCGGATACCAACACCCCAAAATGGTTTCGCACAGAGGCCTCAATGGGCTGATGACACCCTGTCAGTTACTGTTATTCTATTAACAGACAAGGGTGAAGGGGTATTTACCTATAGTCTAAAGGAAGATTCATGGGTATGCAATATTGAGCCTGCCTACAACGACCTTCAACAGGCACTGGTAAGAAATGACACTACCTTCTTTATATCCTCATCAGGAGGAACCGACAATCTCTTTATGAAGCTGCCCGGTGGAACCATTAGAAAGGTTACAGGGTCGGCGTATGGAGTCGGCAGCTTTTCAATCAGCGGGGTAACGGTTGTATTATCAGATTATAGTCATAATGGATTCCGCGCTGTTATTACCGGCATTGAATCGGTCGATGTGAATTACCATGACCCCTACAGGCCGGCAGCATCATTTCTCGACAAGATCGAGGTTCAGGCAACCCCGGACCGGGAGGAGGCCGTGACCGTTTTGTATGAATCTGCCCCGTACCGCAAGTGGCTGAACATATTGAACATTCACAGCTGGGTGCCGCTGTATTTCGACCTCGATGAGGTTAATTCAAATCCGTCGGCAGTCACTCCCGGGTTTACACTTTTCTCTCAGAATCTGCTTAGTACAGTGACAGCCACAGCCGGGTATGAATATTCTGGCGGAGCACACAGATTCCATACAGGATTTACATGGAAAGGGTGGTACCCTGTTGTTAAGTTCAGTGCCAGTTATGGAGGTGACCCGCAGATTATAAGGGGCTCAACCACCGGTGTAAACCCCTCGGTTATTGTACCTGATATTGAACTGAAAACCGAAACATATGTGCCGCTCACCTTTAGCAGAGGTGCTTATACCCAATATCTCAGACCATCTGTTTCGCACCGGTACAGGAACAGGTATATCTACCAGGAGGAGCTTGATCAGTTTGATTACGGGCAGGTTTTTCTGACCGGGGGATTTTACTTCTCTAACAGCAGAAGATCGGCATATCGCGATATATTTCCGCGGTTTGCACAGGCAATAGACTACGCATACACGGCCTCGCCTTTCGACTCTGAGTTATACGGTCCCGTAAGCAGTCTTCGCACGGCATTCTACTTCCCGGGCATACTTAAAAACCACGGTCTCAGGGTGCGTCTTCAGACTGAATCGCAGGTTCCGGAAAAATTCATACAATTCAACCGGATAGGCTTTCCCAGAGGATACTCAGGAATTATTTCGGAAAAACTGGAGACCTTCAGTGCTGATTATGTATTTCCCATTGCCTATCCCGATATTTCAGCCGGGAGTATTCTTTATGTGAAGAGATTCAGGGGAGGCATGTTCGTTGATGCCTCGAAAGGCCGGCGAAACCGATATATCGAAACGAGCCGGTTTAATCCCGGTCCTGAGATGTTTTCATCTTTTGGAGGAGAACTGATTGCCGATTTCAACATTCTCAGGATTCCGTTTGACATTTCAGCCGGAGTCCGGGGTATCTACCTCCCGTCGGAAGGCAGATCGGTGGCAGAAGCGATTTTCAGTGTTGACGTTTATGGTTTCAGCCTTGGGAAAGGTAAAAGGGAAAGGCTTCCCTGGCTATAGATAACCCTCGCGGAGCATCATGGTGGCTGTGCTTCTGATTGTCTCCCAGGCTTCCTCCACATGTTCCATGGTAACATTTGTCTGCCCGGTCACCATTCTCAGCAGGTACTTTCCGTCTATTACGGTGTGTGTCAGGTAGATCTTCCCGCTGTCATTAATCATGTGATTAAGTTTCTCATTTATTTCATTATGCCTGTGTGAGGGGACTTCCTGCGGTATAAACCTGAAGCAAACCGTGTTGAAGAGAGGAGGGCGAATAAGTTCAAAATTGCCATCCGACTTAACCATTCCCGCCAGTGTTGAGGCAAGCGTAATATGAAACCGTATCTTCTCCCTTATTCCTTCCATTCCATAGCACCTGATAACCCACCAGAGTTTGAGTGCCCTGAACCTTCTACCCAGTGGTACTCCCCAGTCGCGGTAATCATTTACCGTACCCCGCGTAAGGGTTTTAAGGTACTCGGGCAGGATTTCAAAGGTACGGATAAGGTGTGCTGCGTCGCGGACGAAATATACCGAGCAGTCGAAGTTGGTGAACATCCATTTGTGGGGATTGAAAACCAGGCTGTCGGCCATGGCCGATTCCACGGCAAGATATCTGAATTCAGGCAGGAGCAATGCCGTACCTGCAAGTGCTGCGTCAACATGAAGCCATACTGAGTGCTCCCTGCATATCGCAGCAATTTTCCCGACAGGATCGACGGCTGTTGATCCCGTAGTACCAAGTGTTGCCACCACGCAGCACGGAACATAACCACTGGCCTTGTCGGCCAGAATTGCTCCGGCAAGCGAGTCTGCATCCATCGACCCGTCTGGAAGTGTTCTGATTTTCACAAGGTTATTCCGCCCCAGACCTGCAACTTTTACCCCTTTTTCAACCGATGAATGTGTTTCAGCCGATGCATAAACCCTTAGTCTGGCTCCATGCACGTGACCTTCCTCATTTATTGCAAAACCGGTTGTCCTTTCCCTGGCAGAAATGAGGGCGCATAGGGTCGCCACCGATGCCGTATCGTGTATAACACCTTCAAATACAGCGGGCAGACCCATCGCATCACGCAGCCAGTTCAGCACTCTCTCTTCAAGCTCAGCCGCAGCGGGAGAAGTTTCCCATATCATGCACTGTGCGCCGAGTGTGGCGGTAATCATTTCGGCCAGAACTGAAGGCGGGCTTGTATTTGCCGGGAAATAGGCATAGAAGTTGGGGCTTTGCCAGTGTGTTATGCCAGGCATGATAACATTGAGAAAATCATTGAAAACCCTGTCAAAACTTTCAGCCTCAGCGGGAGGAGATTCCGGAATTTGCCTGAATATTTCGCCTGGCTTAACCCCCGGTTTTACCGGGAATGACTCAACATTGTCCATGTACCAGGCCATCCAGTCAACCAGTTCATGGGCGTATTTGCGGAAATCACTGGTATTCATCTCTTTACGACCTTGCCGATTCGGCCAGGAGAATAATACTGTTCATCTTGACCTCAATAACACCACCTGTGATTTCGAAGAACAGAAATTTTCCCTGAAAGTCGACAACAGTTACAGTACCGCTTTCAAGCGTTGATATAATTGGAGCATGATCGCGCAACACCTGAAATGATCCTTTGGCACCAGGCACCCTGATTGACCTGATTTTACCAGAGTATACCCTGGCGTCGGGAGTTGTTATCTCAAGATTCACCTGCTTTTATATTATGCATATTCTATAAGGTCCCTGCCAGGAGCTTTTCTCCCTTTTCAATGGCATCCTCAATTGTGCCGACGAGCATGAAAGCAGCCTCGGGATACTGATCAACCTCTCCATTTAGTATCATATTGAATCCCTTTATTGTATCCTCGATTGATACCAGTTTCCCGGGGATATTGGTGAAATTCTCTGCAACATGGAAGGGTTGTGAGAGGAACCGCTGCACCCTCCTTGCGCGGTGAACCACCTGTTTATCCTCCTCTGACAGCTCGTCCATTCCCAGAATTGCAATTATATCCTGCAGTTCATTATAGCGCTGCAGTATCTCCTTAACCCTCTGGGCACATTTGTAATGGGCCTCACCTACTATGTCGGGAGTGAGTATCCTCGAGGTTGATTCTAGGGGGTCGACAGCCGGATAAATACCGAGTTCAGATATTTTCCTGCTGAGAACTGTTGTTGCGTCGAGGTGTGAAAATGTTGTGGCCGGAGCAGGGTCGGTAAGGTCATCGGCCGGAACATACACCGCCTGTACGGAAGTGATTGATCCGTGACGGGTAGATGTGATTCTCTCCTGCATTACACCCATTTCGGTTGCCAGTGTAGGCTGATATCCCACTGCAGAAGGCATTCTGCCCAGCAGGGCCGACACCTCCGACCCGGCCTGGGTAAACCTGAAGACGTTATCCATGAAGAAAAGGATATCGCGACCTCCTCCGCTCGTTTCGTCGCCATCGCGGAAAAACTCTGCTACCGATAATCCCGAAAGGGCTACTCTTGCCCTTGCCCCAGGAGGTTCATTCATCTGCCCGAACACCAGTGCAAGCTTTGATTCCCTGAGTGCTTCATAGTCAACTTTCGAAAGGTCCCATCCACCCTTCTTCATATCCTCAAGAAACTCCTTCCCGTAGTTTACAACTCCGGCTTCGAGCATCTCGCGCAGAAGGTCATTTCCCTCCCTCGATCTTTCACCCACGCCTGCGAATACAGAGAGGCCCGAGTATGCCTTTGCAATATTGTTTATAAGCTCGAGGATCACCACCGTCTTGCCCACACCTGCTCCACCGAAAAGGCCGATCTTCCCTCCCTTTGAGTATGGCTCAATGAGGTCGATTACCTTTATGCCGGTAAAGAGAACCTCCTTCTCGGTTGAGAGTTCCTCATACTTCGGAGGTTTACGGTGGATGGGGTATCCGTTTTTCTTGTCGAGCGGGCCCATTCCGTCTACAGGAATACCCGTTACGTTCATAAGCCTGCCCTTAATCTGGTCGCCCACAGGCATCGTTATGGGTTTTCCTGTCGCAACAACCTCCATCCCCCTTCTCAGACCGTCGGTTGAGTCCATGGCAATGGTTCTGACAGTATTCTCACCAACGTGCTGCTGGCACTCAACTACCAGGGTAGCTCCGTCGTCCCTTTTAATTTCAAGGGCATCGAGAATTCCCGGCATCTCTTCACCTGCTCCGGTAAATGTAACATCAACCACCGGTCCTATTACCTGGCTGATAAATCCTTTGACTTTTGACATGAAGCCGAATAGTTATGTAATACACAAAGTTAATTTTTTTTGCCAATAGCCTGCAAAAAAAAGAGGTACTACATTTCTCCGGACAGGAAACATAATCACACTATTGTCAAAGATTTTTGAGTGTTCCTCAAAAATACATTGCGATTTGCTTTGATTAATTTATTTTTATGACATGAACATGTAATAAAAACCTTAATCTCTTTCCGTCATGAAGAAACTTCTGATAATCATTAGTGTATCATTTTTGGCTATTACAGTTGCGGAGGCTCAGTTTACAAAAGCAGGCGGGGGTCTAAGCTACAGCACCGGTGTCTATTTTCATAATGAGAGTGTTGACGTGAGCCACAAGACGGCGAACCCGGCCATAGCCTTCAAGGGCATATATGAATTGTCTCTGCCTGTTCACCTGTCTCCTTCACTCAATATTTTCCTGCCCAGGGTGACGGAGGTTTTTGAGTCGAAGCAGACTATCTCAGCCATTCTGCTTGATGTAAATGCACACTACGTATTTAATTCACTTGACAGATTTGAGTTCTATGCCCTTGCAGGTCTGAATGTCACATATCTCAGGAGTAAGTGGAAATATGAGTTCACCCCGGGCGATCCTCAAACCGATGCATCATCGGAGACTATACCGGGACTAAACATCGGCGTCGGAACCTACATGAAGGCGACCGAGCAGCTGGATGTATTCGGTGAATTCAAATACATACTCAGTTCACGCGATCAGTTTATACTTACGGCAGGGGTGTTGCTGAATCTCGACTGGTTGAAGAAGAACGAGAACAAGATTTTCTGAGGCAATTACATGTTGCGCCCGATAAGGCCGGAGGCGAGCTGCAGAAGATTCTCCTTCCTGTCGGTTTTTACCGCAACCTCATTAAAATATCCGAAGGCTTTGCCGATATACTCCCCGGCAATCTCCTCAGATAGCTTTTTCATTCCAAGTGAATCATATATTTCACGTACTTCTGCGACTTTCTGATCGGGGTCAAACTCCCTTGCAGATATGAGTTCCTGCAGACGTTTCAGCTCTTCACCCTGAGCGGTTTCGAGGGCCTTTATGAGCAGGAGGGTTTTTTTATTGGAAACAATATCTCCTCCTGTTTTCTTACCGAAGGAACCGGGATCGGCATATACATCGAGCAGGTCGTCCTGGACCTGGAATGCCAGGCCCAGATTTTTGCCAAATTCGTACATAAGTCCGGCATCTCGGTCGGAAGAGCCCCCTATAATTGCCCCTGTTTTGAGACATGCAGCGAGAAGCACGGCGGTTTTAAGCTCAATCATCCTCAGGTACTCCTGGAGGGTTACGTATGGCCTCCG
>VGGM01000019.1 GCA_016868515.1 Bacteroidota bacterium
CAGCTATTCAGAATGGAATCTCGGTTGACACATCAATGGGTTTTACTCCGGTCGACGGTCTTATTATGGGCACGCGTACCGGTGAAATAGACCCCGGGGTTCTGCTGTTCCTGGCCGATAAGGAGGATATGAGCCTTACAGGTGTCAATAACCTTATCAACAAGAGGAGCGGGGTTGCAGGAATATCAAAGCTCTCATCCGATATGCGCGATCTGGAGACCGCCGCCCTCGCCGGAAACAAACTCGCCCAGCTTGCCCTTGAAATGTATGCCTATAAGGTTAAGAAATTCATCGGAGCCTATGTGGCAGCCATGAATGGCATTGATCTTCTGATATTTACAGGTGGCATAGGTGAGAATGACTTCAACATGAGGAAAATGATCTGTACCGGGATGGAATACCTAGGTGTTGAATTCGACGCACAGGTAAATGACAGAGTGAAGAGCAAGGACCTTATAATCTCAAAACCCGGAAGCAGGGTAACGGTTATGACCGTTACTACCGACGAAGAACTGGTAATAGCTACTGATACCAGGAACATTGTTGAAGCAATGGGCATTTAATCTTTTTCATAACCTGTTAAAACACCCCCAAGGTATATGGTACTCAGGAAAATGAATGATCTGAAGGCTCTTGCAACAAAGGGCCAGAGGCGAAAGCTGGTGCTGGCAGCTGCTCAGGACCATTTCTCTCTTAATGCTGTCATGCAGGCCTGTGCAGATGGAATTATTGAACCTGTTCTGGTTGGCGCCAAGTCAGAAATTGATGCAATCGCACAGGAATTTGGTCACTCGCTGGAAGGTATAAAGGTAATTGACGAACCCGACATGGAAAAGTCAGTGGAACTTTCGGTGAGGATGGTTAACCGTAAAGAGGCAGATGTACTTATGAAAGGAAAGGTTGGAACCTCAACCCTGCTTAAATGTGTACTTAACAAGGAATGGGGGTTGCGTACCGGTAACCTGCTTTCGCATTTCGCCCTTTTTGAGGTTAAAACATATCACAAACTCATTGCAGTTGCCGATGTGGCCATGAACATCGCACCAAACCTCCAGGATAAAATAGCCATAGTCGATAATTCAGTTGCCTGTCTTAATAAACTCGGTATCCCGATGCCAAAGGTTGCCGTGCTTGGTGCTGTGGAAATGGTGAATGAGAATATGGAAGCAACCCTTCACGCAGCTCTGCTCTCCAAAATGAACCAGCGTGACCAGATAAGGAACTGCATTATTGACGGGCCTCTGGCTTTCGATAATGCGGTAAGTTATGAAAGTGCCAGGCACAAAGGCATTATGAGTGATGTTGCCGGCGATACCGATCTCCTGCTGATGCCCGATATAGAGGTTGGAAATGTTCTCTACAAATCACTGGTGTTTTTCGCTAATGCCAAAGTTGCAGGGGTAATACTCGGTGCCAAGGCACCTATCGTCCTTACATCACGATCCGATTCCGAGGAGGCCAAGTACTATAGTATCATACTCGCAGCTGCAGCCAGCTAACCCGATACTGAAATGTATGATCACAAAACTCGATGACCTTGCCCGCCATGTGCGGAACTCAGGAAGGAGATACCGCATTGCGGTAGCCTGGGCCCAGGATTCAAACACCATTGGTGCTCTCCGGAAAGCCTGCGATGAAGGCTTTGCCGAACCTGTAATGATAGGTATCACCACCGAAATCTCGAAACTTGCCGCAGAACAGGGAATTGGCACCGACGGGTTCACACTGATAGATGTCAGAAATGAATCAGACGCCGCCAGTCTGGCTGTTGAGATGACCAGGAGTGGTGAGACAGATGTGGTGATGAAGGGACTAATCGGAACCGATAAGTTCCTCAGGGCGGTAATGGACAAGGAAAAAGGCATACTGGCACCGAAATCAGTAATGTCATATGTTTGTGCCGTTGAGATACCCGCCTACAGGAAACTTCTATTCATCACCGACCCTGCAGTAATTCCTTTCCCTGACCTCGACCAGAAAGTTGCTATGGTAAAGTATGCTATTCAGATGGCCAACCGGTTCGGGATCGGTAAACCCAAAGTGGCACTCATCGGGGCAACTGAGAAGGTCAGCAGGCAGTTCGAAAATACAATTGACTATTCGGTTATCTGCAAAATGGCTGAGAGAGGTCAGTTTAAAGAATGCATAATCGACGGGCCTCTTGACATTTTCCTCGCATGCGACCCTCAGAGCCCGGCAATAAAAGGTGTGCCAACTCCTGTAAATGGCGATGCCGATATTCTCCTGTTCCCCGACATCGAATCGTGTAACCCCTTCTACAAGGGCCTTATGCTTTTTGGAAAAGGTGAACTTGCCGGAATGATATGCGGAACCACTAAGCCGGTGGTTGTAATGTCGCGGAGTGAAAGTGAAAAATCAAAATACTACTGCCTGGCACTTGCCTGCCTGATGGCGTAAAGACAATAGGTAATTATATTAACCAACATAACCAGCAAATAGTGAAACGGCTCATTCTTGCAATTAACCCGGGTTCCACCTCTACCAAATTTGGCCTGTTCGAGGAGGATAAACTTCTGTTTGATGTAACTCTCAGGCATACAAGTGATGATATCTCAGAATTCTCAAAGATTACCGACCAGTATTCATTCAGGAAAGAACTAATTGAGAGGGAACTCAGGGTAAGGAGCGTTCAAAGGGATGGTATCAAAGCGGTTGTTGGCAGGGGAGGGCTTATAAAGCCTATTGAATCAGGTATATACGAAGTTAATGAACAAATGAGACGAGACCTGGAAGCCGGTCTTATGGGAGAACACGCGAGCAATCTGGGCGGACTCATAGCCGATAACCTGGCCAGTTCAATGCCTTCCGCAAGGGCCTTTATTGTTGACCCGGTGGTTGTTGATGAACTTGAACCGGTTGCAAGAATTGCTGGTCATCCTGAATTCAGAAGGGTCTCTATATTTCACGCCCTAAACCAGAAGGCTATTGCCAGAACTTATGCCGGAGCGGCAGGAAAGCAATATGAGAAACTTAACCTGATTGTCGCTCACATGGGCGGAGGAATAAGTGTGGGTGCACACAGAAGGGGCAGGGTGGTTGATGTCAACAATGCACTGAACGGTGATGGTCCGTTTTCTCCTGAACGTTCCGGAGGACTGCCTGCCGGTCAGATTGTCGACTTATGCTTCAGTGGCCGGTTTTCAAAAGATGAGTTGAAGGCTATGATAACAGGTAAGGGAGGCATGGTAGCCTACCTCGGTACAAATGATTTCAGGGATATCTGCAGAAGAGCCGGTGAAGGAGAGGAGATGCCTCTTCTGATACTGGATGCAGCTGCATACCAGGTTTCCAAGGAGATAGGGGCCCTTGCAACTGTCCTTCACGGTAATGTTGATGCAATAATACTTACGGGTGGAATGGCCTATCAGGAAGTATTTGTCAATAAAATAATGGAAATGACCTCATTCCTGGCCCCTGTGAAAGTTTACCCCGGGGAGGATGAACTTAAAGCCCTTGCTTTTAATGGACTCCTGGCTCTCGATGGCCTTATACAGATTAAAGAGTATAAATAATACCAGTGGTTAAGGTGTGGTTCTGCTAAGTGGTAAAACCTTTCCATTGAAATACTTATGTCCGGTTAGGGCAAATTCTGCCAGGAACACCGCCGCCTCCTCTGCCGTAATTGGAGCCTTGTATCCGGGAAAGGCTTTACTCAGCATATCCGTCTGAACTGCACCCGGACAGAGGCAATTGACGCTGATTCCGTAATCCCCGAGTTCTGCTGCCAGCGATTCGCTGATATTAGCCAGTGCTGCCTTGGAGGCGCTATACCATGCGAGGCCCGGAAATCTCATGCTGCCCTGAAATCCCCCCATGCTGCCGATATTCAGTACATGGGAAGGATTGCTCATGTATGGAACCATCTCTCTTATGAAAAACGCAGGTCCGAAATAATTGGTTTCCATCATACTCCTGACATCACTCTCTGATGCCTCAATAAAGGATGCTTTTTTGAACAGGCCTGCAAAATTTATCAGAACGTCAATTCTAAGCTCACTGGAAAACAGATGGTTTTTAAGCGATTCCAGCCTGTTATCACGCATTGTGGTGTCGAGGTCGAATACTTCAATACTCTTGCCGGAACAGGCACCTTTTAGGCTCCTGAGGGCGTTTTTATCCCTGCCTGTGACAATTACCCGGTTGTTATCTGATTCAGCAAGCCTAAGAGCAGTCTCACGTCCCATGCCTCTCGAACCGCCGTTGATAAGTATATTCATCGCAACTGATACTGGTTATGAACTTTTTTATTTTATTTACCCTCTGTTTTCGTAAAAGTATTAAAATCCGGTATAATCATAACCGGAATACTATAATAATACCAGAATACTCTATGAAAAGATCATTGCTGATCGTACTGCTGAAATTTATTCTGCTGAGCATGATTCCGGTCAATGCCCAGAGTCTTAGAACCGAGACACCTCCGCTAAGGGAAAGGGTTTTCTTTGCCGGCAACATAGGGCTGCAGTTTGGTACTTACACAAACATACAACTTGCCCCTTCAGTGGGCATATGGCTGTTACCCCGACTGGCCGTTGCGGCCGGACCGACATATCAGTACTACAAGGATCCGTTTGGTAAAACCGATATATGGGGGCCACGTGCCTATACTCAGTTTCTGATTATACAGGATATAAACAACATTATCCCACTGGGTATCGGAATAGGCATTTATACACACCTTGAATACGAGGGCCTTAGTCTTAAAAGGGATTTCTGGATTAATCCCTATGATGAGGGCAGGTTCTTTTTAAACTCGGCACTGGCTGGATTTGGTATTAACCAGCAGATAGGACCCAGATCGTCAATGACTTTTACCATCCTATGGGTCCTGTCGGATGACAAATACCAGGTTTACAGCAATCCCGAGATACGAATAGGATTTATGTTCTAGTAATATACATCAATCGGTTATATAACATCAGGGGAATTGAGTTCATAATATCCTATTATTGTATTTTTGCCGGTCACTATTTCCAATTCATAAAAAAAGCAACTCTATGAAAATCGAAAAGAATAAACACGTCTCCCTTATATATGAATTAAGGGAAGAAGACGGGAAAGGTAAAGTAATTGAAAGTCTTGATTCAGACACCCCTCTTTCGTTTGTCTATGGTGCCGGAAGGATGATTGCCGGCTTTGAGGCAGGCCTCTCATCCATATCTGAAGGCGATGACTTCAGTTTTACGGTGCCGTTTGAGGAGGCTTACGGTGGCAGACGGGAAGATATGATAATTGATGTGCCGGTTGAGATATTTTACAAAAACGGGGTTCTTGATGAGAGTATCTGCTTTGTTGGAAACAATGTTCCTATGGCTGACAGCCAGGGCAGAAGGATTGACGGTGTGGTAAATGAGATAACATCAGGGCATGTCAGGATGGATTTCAACCACCCGATGGCCGGCTGTAATCTTCATTTCACCGGAAAGGTGCTTACTGTAAGAGATGCGTCGCCTTCAGAGCTTCAGGGATCAGACCACGGGGCAGGCTGTTCAGGCTGTTCAGGACATTCGCATGATTGTTCCGGACAGTGCTAGTGTTTAATGGTACAATTGAAACGTTAAAACTATATCGTATGAACAAAAAGAAGAAAAAGTACCCGGTATGGCTTAAGATCCTTTTCGGTATGTTTCTGGGCATTATCTGGGGATTGATAGCCACCAGGACAGGCCTCGAACAATTCACTGCAAACTGGATAAAGCCGTGGGGGGTTATCTTTATTAAGTTGTTGAAACTGATAGCAGTACCAATTATATTTGTTTCACTTGTAAAAGGGATCACGAGTGTGACTGATATTTCCAGACTCTCAAGGATCGGATTGAAAACCCTCGCACTGTATGTAGTTACAACAGCCTTTACTGTCGTTCTTGGCCTGCTGGTAGTCAATACGTTCAGGCCCGGCGAGTCGTTTTCCGAGGAGAAAAGAAGAGAACTTCAGGAGGTTTATGCCAATTCGGTCAGTGAAAAACAGGAAGTGGCCGGTACTGTCACAGGGAAGTCACCTCTGTTCTTTTTCGAGGATATGGTACCTGATAATATCGTTAATGCAGCAGGAGATAACTCAAAAATGCTGCAGATAATCTTCTTTGCCGTCATTTTTTCGATTGCAATGATACTGATCGAAGCCCGGAAAGTTGCTGCTGTAAGTAATTTCATTGAATCGCTCAATGAGATCATGCTTAAGATAGTCGACCTGATTATGGGATTCGCTCCTGTTGGAGTATTTGCCCTTCTTTCTGCACTTGTAACCGACTTCTCAGGCGATACACAGCTGTTTGTTGCATTGGGCAAATACGCTGTCATAACCTTCTTCGGTATTGTCGGCATTCTCGTTATTGTTTATCCGTTGATGATAATGGTGTTTACCCGTATTAAGGTGAAGGACTTTATGAAAGCACTGTTTCCAGCTCAGCTGGTAGCCTTTACAACAAGCTCAAGTGCTGCCACACTGCCTGTCACATTGAAGCAGTGTACTGAGAAACTGGGGATCTCAGAGGGTGTTGCAAATTTCGTTCTTCCTGTAGGCGTAACAGTCAATATGAATGGTTCATCGTTCTACCAGGCGGTCTCAGCCGTGTTCATTGCACAGGTCTTTGGTCTCGATCTTACAATCTCACAACAGCTTATAATTGTGCTGACTGCCACACTTGCTTCAATAGGAGCACCGGGTGTACCCGGAGGGGCTGTAATTATGCTGGTAATCGTGCTTGGATCGGTTGGAATCCCCGCTGAAGGTCTGGCTCTTATATTAGGCATTGAAAGACCACTCGATATGATCCGTACTGTTGCCAATGTAACTGGAGACGCTACCGTCGCAACTATAGTGGAATCCGGCGAAAGAAAGCGCCAGAAAGCATAATTTGTATCGAATAGCGCAGCCGGCATGAAACAACCCTGGTAATAATTTACCGGTTAGCATAGGGTATTAAATTGATATTGTGGCTCCTGCCTCTGTAATATAGGGCAGGAGCTGCTTTTTTATACCTGCAGGAGCAAGGTATTTGCCGAACGGATTCAGGTTTGATCAGGATTTTCGTCTTAAGCAGGTTTTGCTGAGAGCGATCATTCCGCTTCAATAAACGGTATGGCCGTACATCCGTCGTATTACAACTGAGATAATATCCGGAAATCTCCCGGTTACAGATGTAATCAGATTTATCATGTGTTGAAACAATGACTTTGGTTACGGATGTAACCAAACGATAGTTAGTAATGTAAATACAATCTGACTTCGCGAAATAGTGATCATAATATACATATTATCAGTATTATAGCCACTATTATGTGTATATATGAATCATATAAACTTGTCAGAAAGTGGAAATTCCGGTCCGTGGTGTTTAGATTTACTGCATAATATGCTATTAATCAATATTTAATAGAACTAAACTCGATTGATGGTACAAGTATTCAGATAGATATTATGGCTATTATGAGTGCGGGAGATTGTTCATGGATACAGATAAATTATTGTAAAATACATTTGTAAATATAATCACATTACAGCTGTAATTGAAATAAAATTTACATTTGTAAGACTAAGAACTGAATGGAATGAAAGACAGGATCATAAGGTTTCTGAGTACGGAAAACAAGACTTCGGCACAGTTTGCAGAGGAGATTGGTGTTCAGCCATCAGGCGTATCGCATATACTCTCTGGCAGGAACAACCCGAGTCTGGATTTTGTTGTCAAAATGCTAAAGCGCTATAATTATCTGTCACCTGAATGGCTTTTGTTCGGCCGTGAGCCAATGTACAGGAGCAATGTCACTCCAACCCTTTTTGATGATATTGCCGATTCAGTTCCCGGCCCTCAGTTGCCAGGTTTGGGAACCAATGCTCCGCGTGAAAATGCCTCTGACGATCCCGGCCTTATGGAGATCGCAGGCGGTTCTGGTGAACCGGCCGGGAGCCGTGATGAGCAGACTCTGGTTCGAACTGCGGAGAAGATGGTCATTTTTTACACCGACAGGACATTTGTGGAGTATGTGCCGGTCAAAAAGTAGTTATATTTGCGGAAATCAATCTGCAAAATGACCAGGCAAATCAGGGACGTTAAGGTTCTGAACAATCGCGAAATCAGCAAGGGAGTATTTATTCTGGATCTCTCCACCGGTTTGGTGGATGCGGCTATTGAGCCAGGTCAGTTTGTCCAGGTTAAAATTGAAGGCAGCAGGGAGACCTTCCTTCGAAGGCCGTTTTCAGTGCACGACTACGACGCGTCCACCGGAATATTAAGCTTACTTGTTCAGGTTGCAGGGCCAGGTTCACTTAAACTATCCGGGGCCGGAAAAGGTGATAGCCTGAATATTGTGTTTCCCCTTGGAAACTCATTTACCCTGCCATTAAATGGCGAAAGGGTACTGCTTGTT
The DNA here is from genome assembly GCA_016868515.1 of Bacteroidota bacterium. GTDB lineage: Bacteria > Bacteroidota > Bacteroidia > Bacteroidales > VadinHA17 > SLNP01. The sequence continues at coordinate 8,392 of VGGM01000019.1, forward strand.
GGTGGCGGCTGCGGAGTTGCACCCTTGTTATACCTGGGAAAGAGAATCAGAAAAGCCGGAATTGAACCGCAGTTTCTCCTTGGATTCAGGGAGAGCCGTTCGGTACTCGAAACTGGTGAGTATGAATTGGTTGGAAAAGTCTCGATAACAACCGAGGATGGAAGTATGGGTGAGAAGGGTTTTGTAACTCAGCACTCTGTCCTATCAGTTGACTCTTTTGACAGGATATATTGCTGCGGACCTGAGCCCATGATGAAGGCAGTAGCTGCATATGCCCTGCGCACGGATACCTGGTGTGAGGTATCACTCGAGCACCTTATGGCCTGTGGATTTGGCGTATGTCTTTGCTGTGTTGTAGATACTACTGCGGGAAACCTGTGTACCTGTACTGACGGTCCCGTGTTCAACATAAAGAATCTGAAATGGTAGATCTTTCGGTAAACCTTAACGGCCTTGTGCTTAAGAACCCGGTCATAACCGCCTCGGGTACGTTCGGATATGGATCGGAGTTTGATGATTTTATTGATGTTTCAAGGCTGGGGGGAATAATTCTCAAAGGTATAACAGCTGAGCCCCGTGAAGGTAATCCATACCCCAGGATGGCTGAGACAGCTTCAGGGATGTTAAATTCGGTAGGACTTCAGAACAAGGGGATTGGCCATTTCATCAGCGAAATCTACCCGGTTGTTTCAGAGTATGATACACAGGTAATATTAAATGTAAACGGGAACAATATTGATGATTATGTTAAGGTAGCCGGACTTGTTTCGGGACTCGGAAAAATAAACGCCATAGAGCTGAATATCTCCTGCCCCAATGTTAAGATGGGAGGTATGGCATTCGGTACGGTAAGGCAGAGTGCAAGAGAAGTAATCAGGGCAGTAAGGAATGTCTGGAACCGGCATCTGATGGTCAAGCTTTCTCCCAATGTAACAAACATAACAGAATTTGCCGTTATTGCCGAGGAGGAGGGTGCCGATTCAGTGTCACTTATAAATACACTGCTTGGCATGGCTGTCGACAGCGAATCCCGCAGGCCAAGGCTTGCAACCGTAACAGGAGGCTTGTCAGGTCCGGCCGTCAAGCCCGTGGCCCTCAGAATGGTGTGGCAGGTGTCCAGGGCTGTGAAAATACCTGTTGTCGGGCTGGGGGGCATAATGAACGCCGCCGATGCTGTTGAATTCCTGATTGCCGGTGCTTCTGCCATACAGGTAGGTACAGCTTCATTCATAGACCCTGATATCTCAGTCAGGATTATTGATGGAATAGGCGATTATTGCCGGAGGCATTCTCTAAGCAGAGTTACTCAGATTACAGGATCACTGGAACTCTGAAATGTCAGGTTGACCGGCAGATTTGCCTTTAAACTATTTTTTTTAATTTTGTAAAGCAGAACCCTCATAGAAACTATAATCAGTAATTCAAACCTCCCTATTATGTCAGAAAACTTACAGATCGATAATCTGGACAGGAAGATTCTGGATATCATAACCAAGAATGCAAGAATACCGTATCTCGAGGTGGCAAGAGAATGCAATGTTTCTGGGGCAGCTATCCATCAGAGAGTGCAGAGGCTTATCCGCCTCGGGGTGATAAGGGGTTCTGAGTTCAAGGTCGACCCTGTTATGGTTGGCTTCAGAACCTGTGCCTATATAGGAATCTTTCTCGATTATCCCGGCAAATACAAGGAGATTGTCAAAAAGCTTAATGATATTCCCGAAGTAATTGAGTGTCACTATACGACAGGCAATTATTCCCTTTTCATAAAGGTCTACTCCCGCGATAATGAACATCTAAGACTCGTTCTGACTGACAAGATTCAGACTATTGCCGGGATAACAAGAACAGAAACACTTATCTCTCTCGAAGAATCTATAAACAGGCAGATTCCGGTTCTGTCGCAATGAAATGGGAGAGCCCTGTAAAAAAGACTGGCGCGAATATCCATCAGCGCCAGTTCGTTCTTCCTGTGATCCAGCTGGGGCTCGAACCCAGGACCCCATCCTTAAAAGGGATGTGCTCTACCAACTGAGCTACTGAATCCTTTTCTTAAAATTTGCGAGTGCAAAAATAGAAAAATATCTTTGTTTTACCCAATCATTTATATTTTTTTGGTAAATATATAATTGCATAATTTGAAGAATCCGGTCAACAGGATAAATGGGTAGTTTAAGAGATTGATTATGAGCAATAAGTTTTTAAACAAAGTTGTGGTAATAACCGGTGCATCATCAGGTATCGGGAGGGCAACTGCATACGAATTTGCAAGGCTGGGATCAAGGGTGGTACTTGCTGCCCGTAATGAAGAACGCCTGAAGGAGATTTCTGCTGATCTGCAAAGCCTTGGATATAAGTCAATTTATGTCGTTACCGATGTTTCAGAGGAGAGTGACTGCAGGAACCTTATCGAAAAGGCAGTTGAAGAATTCGGTACAATAGACATACTAATTAACAATGCAGGAATTTCGATGCGGGCCCTTTTCGTTGAGGTTGATCTCTCAGTACTGCACAGATTGATGGATATCAATTTCTGGGGCACGGTTTACTGTTCAAAGTATGCCCTGCCTTATCTCATTCAGAATAAAGGGTCACTTATTGGCGTATCATCTGTGGCGGGATTTCATGGTTTGCCTGGCCGTACCGGATATTCTGCCTCGAAATTTGCCATGCATGGGTTTCTTGAAACAATACGCATTGAGAACCTGAAGAAGGGTCTGCATGTGATGATTATTGCCCCGGGATTCACAGCCACTGAAGTAAGATATCGCGCCCTCACAGCCGATGGCACCGAGCAGGGCGATTCGCCACGGGATGAGAAAAAGATGGATACTCCCGAACATGTTGCACGCTGGATAGTAAAAGGCATACTCAAGAAGAAAAGGAATAAACTCCTTACCTGGGAGGGGCGGCTAACAGCCATGGTTCAGA
>VGGM01000020.1 GCA_016868515.1 Bacteroidota bacterium
CCGAGAGCCTCATCACAGCCGTCATGTGCATACATAACGAGTGATAACTGACGGAGAGGTTCATTCAGGGTGATCGGGTAGGGGGTCTTGATGAACGGTGATAACACTTTCATAAGGAAGGCCGCCACTTTGATACTGAAGGTAAGTTTCAGTACCTGGTAGCTTTTATAGACATGCTCATCCCATGCTGCGGTTACAGCCCTGATTTTTCCGTTCTCGCGGGCAACAAGGAAATTATCGAGCGATAGTCCCTCCACGGTTTCCGTAATCCTGCGGAAAGACTCTTCTGTTATTACCGGGGCCATTTTGAAGTTTCGTGAGTATTTACGGTACAGGTCAACAATTTCGGCGATATCACCACCTGCCGGGACAGATACATCAAACCTGCTGCCTGTTTTCATTCTCCTGACAGGCAGGATGTTGAATATCCTGTTCTCTCCCAGGCAGCACGATTCCGGTATTCCGCCCTTACCGGTGGTGAATACCAGCGAATGCCTGTTATCCTTCAGGAAATTGGCGATTACCATTCCTGCATCAGAATCCCTTACCTCATCGATTGCCTTCTTCACCAGCCTGAAGGCTGTCATCCCCCCCCTGTATTCGCTCTCCACCCTCAGGTCGAGCATATAGCCGGCCTTCGCCTCTGAGTCCGCTATCCGGACAGGAAAATGGACCACGCCCACCAGACCTGTTATATCATCCCCCCTGCATGCCACGTAGTGCCACGCCTCATTATCGATAAGCCTGTGCAGAGTATTGAAGCGGGGCGTACGGTTTATGAACATCGTTATTACCCCCTCCTGAAAACATCTCTTCGACAACTCCCTGATACGGTCATTGTCTGCCTCAGCAGCTTTTCTTATAACAGAACTGGTCATGGGTGAAAGATAGTATAATTCAGATTATCTTGACCGTAAAAGTTTCTTCAGTGGTCTCCCCTTCACAAGCGAGGGGCAGGGATTACTCCTCACTTCGTTCGGAGTGATCCCGTGGGGAGAACCATGCAACAGTAAAACATTAACCTCACAAGCAGAATGGCTGCAGGGGATTACAAAATGCGATGCATTTTGTGATCCCATTTGGGTGAGCCTCAAAACAACCTGCATGTCAATGCCTAAGGCATTGATTTTCATCCCATCAAAACCTAATAAGAGCAAGCTCTTAATGTTTTGCTGGTCTGAAAATTCAAAACCCGCGTAACCGCGGGTTTTGCTATTCAGGTTGTTTTTGCGGAGAGAGAGGGATTCGAACCCCCGGTCCGGTTACCCGGACAACGGTTTTCGAGACCGCCCCAATCGACCACTCTGGCATCTCTCCCTAACTGGTCGCGCCGGTATTATACCGCCGGCGGGGTCGCAAAAATAACAAAAAACATCGTTCACGCCCAATTCATCCCCAAAGATGTTGTAAAAAACATGATCATAATCCTCCGCTTACCGTTTATGCCGTACCTTTATTTAAATTTCATCGAGCCATGACCACATCGAGAAGAGTGTTTATAAAAAGAGGTGGCGCCGCCCTGGCTGCCGCCGGTATCGCACCCGCAGCAATAACTTCATGTACAACAGCACCAAAACCCGCACAGCAACCGGAGCAAACAACCACAAACCTCGAAAATATTGTGAATGAGGTGCCTCAACTCACTGCCGGCGACTATTCTTTCAGGATGTCGCGCCTGTGTGAACAGCTTACCAATAACCGCATTGACGCAATATTCATCGAGGGGGGAACCAATTTGCGTTACTTCCATAATGTTACCTGGGGATTGAGCGAGAGGGTCTTCGGCGCCCTGACACTCAAAAACGGTTCCACAGTATGGATTTGCCCTGCCTTTGAACTCGAAAGAGCCTCGGAATCGATACAGCAGGGACAAAAAATATACACATGGGAGGAGCATGAATCACCCTGCCGCCTGCTGGCAAATGTACTGGCCGACAACGGAATACGTACCGGAAGGGTGGGAATGGATCCTAACCTCAGGAGCTTCATAAGCGAAGGCCTTCGCCGTGAAGTCAGCACCGAAATTGCCGACGGTTCAGCCGTAACCGAAAACTGCAGGGCCATTAAAACCGAAAAGGAGATTGGATGGATGGACCTGGCAAACAGGGTCACAAAACTGGCATTCCGGCACGGATTCGCAAATCTGACGGCAGGAATGACACGCAACAACCTGTCGCGTCACATAGCGGAAGCACACTCAGCACTGGGCGCACCCGGCAGCGGCGGTCCGTATTTCGGGTTCACTGCCGCATTCCCACACGGAACCAGACAGGTACGCGACCTCCACGAAGGCGATGTGGTACTGGTTGACGGCGGCTGCAACATAAACGGCTTCAGAAGCGACGTAACCCGTACTACTGTATTCGGTAAACCCTCCGACCGGCTGAAACAGGTATTCGAAGTGGTATTGCAGGCACAGAAGGCAGCCCATAAGGCAATACGCCCCGGAGTTACCTGCGGCGATATCGACAGGGTTGCAAGAAAGGTGGTTGAGGATGCAGGATTCGGTCCGGGTTACAAATACTTCGCCCACCGACTTGGCCATGGTATCGGTATGGATGGTCATGAATATCCCTACCTGGTCAAGGATAGTACCGTGGTCCTGAAACCGGGTATGACATTCAGCAACGAACCAGGAATCTATATTTACGGTGAATTCGGTATCAGAATCGAGGACTGCTTCGTGGTAACCGAAGATGGAGCCCACATACTCGGCGGAATGGTGACAGAAGATATCGAAAACCCCTTCTCGGGAACCTGGAACTGATTGGTGATATTGGCTATATTTGCGCCATATTGAACTGTATGGCTATCCTCACACCTTTAACCGGACTCACCCTCAGGCAGATAGAGGATTCCCTCGCGTCATCGGGAATTGACAGAACTTATGCCCTCAGGGTTGCTTACTGGATCTACAGGAAGAGAGTAGGGTCGTTCAGCGAAATGACAAACATTGCCGGAGGTATCAGGGAGAAACTCTCAGAATCCTTTTCTTCCGGCTTTCTTCGACCGGCAGAACGGTTAGAGTCGGCAGACGGCTCGGTGAAATACCTGTTTGACTACCCCGGCGGCCGGAAGGTGGAAACAGTCTTCATGCCCGAAACCAGGCGTAATACTGTTTGTGTCTCATCCCAATCCGGCTGCACACGGGGTTGTCTTTACTGCCGTACCGGAGAGATGGGGCTGAAAGGTAATCTCACTGCCGCCGAAATTGTCAACCAGGTGCTTGCAATTCCCGAATCAGCCAGACTTACCCACGTGGTTTTCATGGGAATGGGCGAACCCCTCGACAACCTTCAGGCGGTAGTCCAGGCCATCGAGATTCTGACGGCTGAGTGGGGACTTTCGATTGCACATTCGAGAATAACAGTATCGACTGTCGGCATCCTGCCGGCTGTTGAACAATTCCTCGCAAAAACGCGCAGCAATCTGACCCTCAGTATCCTCTCCCCGATCTCTGCTGATCGGGCCAGACTCGTCCCGGCTGAAAGACTTTTCCCCGCAGAAAAAATCATGAGTGTAATCAGGGAAACAGCTCCTTCACGCAGACGGCGAATTTCACTGGCATACATGATGCTCGAAGGAATTAACGATACAGATTCACACCTCGATGCACTGATAAAACTGATATCTGGTACCACCATCCGGGTAAACCTGCTGCGATATCATCAGTCCGGAAACATCATGTTCAGACAATCTGCCCCGGAAAGGATGAACCTCTTCAGGGAACGTCTTCTCGCAGCCGGAATATCAGCATCCGTCAGAAGATCAAGGGGCGAAGACATCGGGGCAGCCTGCGGATTACTTGGCGCAGGTGAATGCTGACATGCTCCTTTTTGCTACCTTTAATGGCAGATTTTAAACTCAATTGCCATGAGAAAACTGATCCACATTCTCGCCCTTCCGGTTCTTGCCCTCTTTACCCACTGCACAGGGATTGATACTCCCGCCGGCGAAAAACATTATGCAATCATACCGGCGCCGGTCTCGCTCACCCCGGCCACAGGTGAGTTTATCTTTACCCCAATGACAAAAATCACTGTTAACGAATTAACAGATGAAACACGCCTTGCAGCTGACTTCCTGGCCGGAATGGTTAACCGTGTATCAGAATTCACACTCAAGGTCAGCGAGGGCTCCTCAACCGCCGGTGGCCGCGTGGCAATGTTTATTGATGATTCTGCGGGAACCGGGGCTGAGGGGTACCAGATGTCGGTTAAGCGCAATAAAATCATTATCAAAGCCGAAACCGCAGCCGGACTCTTCCACGCGGTGCAGACAATCAGGCAGCTTCTGCCGCACGGGATTGAGTCGCCCGCTCCGGTTGAAAATATAAGGCTCGCCGTTCCGGCATGCGAAATAACTGACAACCCACGCTTCGTCTACCGCGGTATGCACCTCGATGTTGCACGACATATGTTCCCTGTTGAGTATATTAAAAGGTATATCGACATGCTCGCCCTCCACAAGATGAACTATTTCCACTGGCATCTTACCGAAGACCAGGGGTGGCGCATAGAGATAATAAAATATCCTCTTCTGACAGAGGTGGGCGCATTCAGAAAGGAGACACTGATTGGTCACGGCGGCAGACCCCCCTTCGAATTCGACGGCAAACCCTACGGGGGTTACTATACACAGGACGAGGTGCGCGATATAGTTGAATATGCGCGGCAGAGATTCATTACCGTAATACCCGAAATAGAGATGCCAGGCCATTCTGTGGCCGCTCTCGCCGCCTACCCCGATCTCTCCTGTACCGGAGGCCCCTTCGAGGTGGTCACACGATGGGGAGTCTTTGACGATGTCTTCTGCGCAGGTAAGGAGGAAACATTCCGGTTCCTCCAGGATGTCCTCGATGAAGTAACTGAGCTCTTCCCATCACAATATATCCATATCGGCGGAGATGAATGCCCAAAAACCCGATGGAAGGTCTGCCCCGATTGCCAGCAGCGTATTAAGGATGAAGGTCTTGCCGATGAACACGAGTTGCAGAGCTATTTCATCAAACGAATGGAAAACTACCTCCTCACCAAAAACAGGAGGATTATCGGATGGGATGAAATCCTTGAAGGGGGACTTGCTCCCCAGGCCACGGTAATGTCATGGCGCGGAATCAGTGGTGGCATTGCAGCAGCAAAAATGGGACATGATGTAATAATGACTCCCGGTTCCCACCTCTATCTCGACCACTACCAGACTGAACCCGACGGGGAACCCCTCGCAATTGGCGGATACTCACCCCTGGAATGGGTCTACTCTTATGAGCCTATTCCACAGGAGCTTACGTCAGACGAACAGAAGTACATTCTTGGTCTGCAGGGAAACCTCTGGGCCGAATACCTGAAAACACCCGATCATATGGAGTACATGGCCTACCCGAGGATGTTCGCCATAGCCGAAACCGGATGGACACCGTCAGCCAGCAAGGATTTTGAAGGTTTTCTGGCAAGGTTCCTGTACCAGCAGCCCAGGTATGACCTGTCGGGGATAAACTATTTTAAGGGAGATTACAGGAACACCAGGGGAAGAACGAGGTGATGATATCAGATATCACCTGGCCCATACCCTGCACCTGAAACCTGAAACCTGAAACCTGAAACCTATTACCCTACCACCTGCTTACTATAGCCCTGTATGAAAGCGGCGTATACTGCTTTAGCCGCTGCAGTGTCTCTTCCGGTATATTGAGGGGTGAGAACGGCACCACCTTCACGTACTCCTGGTTTTCCCCCGCACTGCGTCCGTACTTGTATTCATAGGTAAACCGCCCCATATTGTCGACCTTAACCTGAGGGTTGCCGGAATTGGGGACGCTTATGTAAAACTCAATTCCCCCGGAAACCGGTGACTCTGAATATAACTCAGTACGGGTAAGGTGCTCGTAAAGCTCCGTTGCAACATTTACCGATGGGTCGACGAGATGAACCTCTTCATCCATCAGATCCCTGTAACGGTACCCTGCAGTATCGCGAAGGTTGCGGAGCTCCGTCAGCACCTGGTTAATGGTTTCCGTAAGGTATGGGTAGTGGGTGCAGCCAAGTATTATTACCTTCAGGGGGTGGGCGTCTGGGGTCTGTCGAATTTTTTCCAGCAGACTCACAATGTGATATCTCATGTAGTTTTCCGGATCGTTGATCTGCATCACCGTACAGTCACCGGCGTTCTCTGCATCGCACAGCATTTTGTTTTCGCTGAAGCTGAAATTGTAGGCATCTAACAGGTGCCGCTCTATCCTGAAAAGGGAATCGCCGAGCGACGGTCCCCTGTAATCATTTCGCGGTGCCGTAACCGACCGGTCGGTGAAGTCGCGTTCCCCGTCAACAGCTTCGGCAATTCCATGGCCACCCTGACTGAAGATCATAATATCCCCGTAGCTGCCGGCGGCCTCAGCCATACGCCTGATGGTGGCGTCATAGCCTCCGCTTGCCACGGTACCAACAGTGGCAAGAACTCCTATACTGCCATCTTCACCCGGCGCAAACAGCTGCAAGGCTCCCCTTGCCCCCGCATCAATAACGCCGATAACCTTTAATCCCGTGCCGGTACTCTCAATAAACCTCATGAGGGCGGGCAGCCCGTAGGCGGTTGCCGTATTGCATGCCACCACAATGGCTTTAACCCTGTCCTTGCCGGTGATCCATGTTGTTGACGTGTCGGAGGCATAATACCGTTCCGACATCAGAAACTGCGCATCCTTAATTACATGTTCAACCAGCAGGTCCGTTTTCCCTTCGGAACTGTATATCCCATATGGCATATTGGCCTGATCGGCAAGGTAAATGAATCGCTCATCAGAGAAATCGGGCAAACTGTCGCTGCCCTTCTCCATGGTTTCATTGTTAAAGGCATCGGCTGCAAGGATTGCTTCCAGCACGGTAAGACCACCGGTTCCCGAATCGAAAACACCTACCGGCAGTGTCCGGTCGCCGGCCGGGTAGCCGGTAGTACTGAGATAGTAGAAACTCTCCCTTTCGGAGAGGATTGTCGTGATTATTGCCGGCTCGTCGCTTACACCGCCCCGGCGGCCTGTGCATGAAAGTATTGCTGCGGGCAGCAGTAAAACGGCAATCAGCGTCCTTCTATGAAAAAATCTGACCATGCTGCTACATATAATATATTGTATACCTCAACCCTTCACGGGTCGTATCAGTTGCAGGAAATACTCATCGGCCCAGTTATCCCCGTCTCTGAGCCACTCCTTTCTGGTTCCCGATATAGTGAAGCCAAGCGACAGGAAAAGGTCGACACTGGGTTTGTTCGAAGCCGGGATGTTGCAGTAAAGCTGGTGCAGATGAAGCACCTCAAAACAATAGGATGCAAGGGCCTTCATGGCCATTGTTGCGTAGCCTTTCCTGCGGTTGCCGGCATCGGCAATAAGTATACCCACGCCCGTGCGGTGGTGGTAGGGATCGAAATCGAACAGGTCGGCAGCACCAATGGTTTCGCCGGTTGATTTCAGTACAATCATCAGCCGCATCTGGCCTGTTTCGAAAATGGTTTTATGGGAGTTTTCGATGTATTGCCGGAGTGTATATCTCGAAAAGGGGGCGATGGTGTTGCTTACCGTCCAGAACTCCGCATTGTTTTCCCATTTATAGAGGAGTTCGAGGTCTTCAGGCTCCACTGCCCTTAGTTTTATGTCGCCCTGTTCCATCACTTTTCATCTATTTGCCTGCTCTGGCCAAGCAGCATCCTCATGTCGCGGATGAATGCATCGCCGAAGCCGGCTTTTTTAAGCCGGTCCAGTTCGGTGCGTGCAGCCGAAAAACCCTGGAATTCACCTGTTATATAACGGTAAAGACCATCGTTACCCAGAAGTATAGTGAAGTCCTCCTTTCCGAAAACCGAGGTGTTACTTATCTTTCTGCCGGCAAAAAGCTGGATGGTGTAGAGAGGCACCCTGCCCTGTCCTGTTCCGGCCGGCCTGAGTGTCAGGGGCTCTGACTCGTCGCTCTCAACTTCATACAGGCTGATCACTTCGGCCATGGTAAACCCGGCATCAGCAACCCTCGGCAGGTAATCAACTGCGGCGGCCCTGCTCAGAAAATCGCCAAGCACATAACTGTAAACGGTATCTTTTACCACCGGCCTTACAAAGTACATTTCGGCGGAACCAAGGCCGCTGAAATAGTCGGGGTAGTACTTCTCGCCCGATGAAAACAGCCTGATGCCGTATTTCCCGGCCTGCGGATGCCTGAGGTGATCGGGAACATATACCGGCTGGGTAAGGGTAACTCCGGTTCCCGGGTTGACGATACCGATGGTTACCCTCCTGTTGTACGCCCTGCCGGCAGGGTTATCGGAGCCATCGGGGTTGCGGTTTACAGCCACGAATCCGCTGGCACCTGCCGACTTCACCCTGAACTCAACTCCATGTACCGGAAGCTGCCTGAGATACTCCACCACCGCAACTGCCCTCCTTCCGGCCAGCTTCATATTGTACTCATCTGTTCCCTTTGCATCGGTATAACCTGTAACCTCAACCGTAAGTCCTCTCTGCCCCTGAATCAGACCTGCAATCCTGCCCAGTTCATGCCGGGCATCGGCCGAAAGCACATCGCTGTCGAAGGCAAACTGAACCGATCTGAGAGTCAGAAATTCACCTGTGCCAACCCGCTCGGGTACCAGCACTATATCTGTTCTTATGTCACCAAGTCCATAGCTGCTGTCAATTCTGATGAGGAGTGTGTCGGTACGGTAGCCGGCCGATTCAACAACCAGAAGCTTTTCACCAGGGGTGGTGACAGCCCGGAAGTCGGTTGTGCCGGTTATCTTCACCGCTCCGGCGGGATTTTCCGGGTCAATAAGCCTGATCGCGGTCAGGGCGGTATCAACGGGAATGCCGTCACCCGCAGTTACCGAACCTGTTAACGTTACCTCCCTGAAGGCAGTGAATCCACCTACTTCCATCATATGTATCTTGCCTGACGGCGAACCGGCATGCCCCGGGGTGAGCAGAAACCCCATACGGTCAGCAGTAAGTCCAAGAAATGTGTTGTTACCGGTTGTATTAACAGGGTAGGGCAGTATAACCGGTTTACTCCACCGCTGTCCGTCATTCACACTCTTGAATATGTCATAGCCGCCAATACCGTTGTGCCCTTCCGAGGTGAACCATAGTGTTCCGCCCGCTTCATCCATAAACGGAGCATTTTCATTATAGGGGGTGTTGATGAGGCTCCCCATGTTAACAGGCTCACTCCATGATCCCTGACGGGTTCGCTGCGTGACATATAAGTCGAGTTCTCCCCTGCCGCCGGGCCTGTTGCTTGAAAACCATAGTTTCTGTCCGTCGGCTGAGATGAATCCGTGGGCCTCCCAGTATTTGGTTGTCACCGGTTTCGGGAACCTGGTAAGCTTCGACCACCTGTTACCTGTCCGCTGTGAATAGTATAGGCTTCCGCTGGCCCCTGAGTAGACGTTCACAACCAGGAAGCTGCCGTTGGCGGTAACAGAGTTGGTGTACATCTCAGGGAAACCGCCCAGCTGCCTTGATATATCGGTTGGCTCGCTCCATTCCGGTGCCTTATAACTGCAGTATATCCTGGTTTCTCCGTTTACCGGCATTGTGAAGAGGAAAACAGAGTCGTTTTCCGATACTATCGGATTCAAGGCTCCCGGGTAGTTGTCGAGTGCCGGAAAGAAAAGCTCCTTCCTCACAGCAGCCGGCGATGCCATAGCCTTCATGGCAAGGCGGCAGGCTTCAATCTGCCTGTTTATATAATCAACCTTCAGGTCTCCCCTGGCTGAGGGTTTCCTCAGAAGTTCAGTGTAAATGTTTATTGCCTGCTCAAGACTGTCGCTGATATGGTATGCAAAGGCAAGGTAATAAAGCGTTTCAATGGGAGCCTTGTTGCCGTATTCAAGGTATTCCGACTCTGAAATGGCCTGGTTCTCCGAGGCGAACCTGAGCAGCGGTATTGCTTCGGAATATCTGTCGCCGGTATTCAGGTAGCAAATGCCGAGCTTGGCTGCTATGTTATGGTTGTCACGGTTAGTGGCATGTATTTTCTCATACGCTACGGCAGATGCCGGGTAATCCTCATAGAAATAGAAAAGCACATCAGCGTCCTGAACAGCTCTGACAAAATCCCGTGACGGTTCCTGTGAAAAGAGTTGTTGAGATAGGGTAATTAAGGTAAGGAGAAACAGGCTTAATGTTGTCCTACTCATTCCCTGAACACTTTCTTGATAAATATTTCGTTCGGGTAACCCTTCGCTATCAGTTGCAGTCTGTATGAATATGCCTCTTCCCTGGTTTTGAATCTGCCGGTAGTGTAACGGTAGAACTTGTCAATGTCATTATAGAGCACAACCATGTCGGTAATATGCGTGAAGTAGGTAACGTCAACAGGTTTGTGCAGGGCCATTACCTGAACGGTGTAGTATAGTATCATTGCATCATCGCCTGCATCACCAACATCCTTTACCACTATATTGGTTACCAGAATGCTGGAATCTATCTGCGAGATGGTGGGAATTGCGGCGAGGTCAATCTTTTCATAAACCGGTTCCGGCTCCTTAATAACCTCTTCTGGCCTGTAGTCGGGGTCGGGCTGCAGACTGACATCAATCCTCACAGATGTGCTTGGGTGAGAAGGAAGAATTGTGGTGTCGGTGGTTTGTGAGAGATACCCCAGGCCGGTGTAGGTGATCCGGTATGTACCTGCCTTGTTGATGAAAGTATACAACCCGGTAAACTCATTTGGGAATGCAATGTCAAGTGTATCACCCTTTATGAGGTTGATAAGGTAAATGGAGTAGTTTTCGTTGAACCTGACAGTGGTGTCGGCCAGCGAGAAGAAACCTCTGATTTCAAATTCTTCGGCTCCGGAAACAGCCCCCAGGTTAATGGTGAATATCTCCCTGTTCTTATACCCGGTATAAAGCGAATAGTATCCGCGGCTGGCATTATCGAAAGGCTGGAAAAAGAGGTCGTCATCGGTTGAATTAATGGGGTAGCCGAGGTTCTCGGGACTTTTCCAGGCCTGTCCCAGGTTCACCGACCTGTAAATAT
>VGGM01000021.1 GCA_016868515.1 Bacteroidota bacterium
CTTTTTCATTTTACCTATTACTGATGTTGCGGTTCTCTCGAGAGCGGCTGTGATATCTTCATTGATAATTCCCTCTCTTATCTGATCGAGCAAGGCGCGGTGCGACTCTTCCAGTTCGTTGAGGTAGAGGGCTTCGAATTCCTTTACCCTCTCCTTATCCAGATCCCTTAGCAAACCACGTGTACCGCAGTATATTATTGCCACTTGTTTTTCAACGGGAACCGGTGAGTATTGTCCCTGCTTCAGTATCTCGACATTTTTCGAGCCCTTGTCAAGTATTGCCAGGGTGGCAGCGTCGAGATCGGATCCGAACTTTGAGAATGCTTCCAGTTCGCGGTATTGGGCCTGGTCGACCTTTAGTGAACCGGCTATCTTCTTCATTGATTTGATTTGTGCATTGCCCCCCACGCGTGAAACGGAAATTCCAACGTTGATAGCTGGTCTGATGCCGGCGTTGAAAAAGGATGATTCAAGAAATATCTGACCATCGGTAATAGAGATTACATTAGTGGGGATGTATGCCGAAACATCACCGGCCTGAGTTTCTATAACGGGAAGAGCAGTAAGCGACCCCCCTCCCCTGACCATTGGTCTGATAGATTCAGGAAGGTCATTCATCCCTGCGGCAACTTCATCAGATTCAATGATTTTAGCTGCTCTTTCAAGTAGCCTCGAATGGAGATAGAAAACATCGCCGGGATAGGCCTCCCTGCCCGGGGGACGGCGCAGGAGCAGCGACACTTCCCTGTATGCCACGGCCTGCTTCGAAAGGTCGTCATAGATAATCAGGGCATCGCGTCCGGTATCCCTGAAATACTCGCCGATGGCAGCACCGGCAAACGGAGCATAGAACTGTGCAGCAGCGGGATCGGCGGCAGTGGCAAGGACAATCGATGTGTACTCCATTGCACCGTATTGCTCGAGAGTTGCGGCGATATTTGCCACCGTTGACCCTTTTTGTCCTATAGCCACATAGATGCAATATACCGGTTTCCCCTGTTTGAAATTCTCCCGCTGGTTTATTATAGTGTCAATAGCTATGGCTGTCTTTCCGGTTTGCCTGTCGCCGATAATCAGCTCGCGCTGCCCCTTGCCTATAGGAATCATGGCGTCAATTGACTTAATACCTGTTTGAAGGGGCTGTTTTACCGGCTGCCTGTAAATAACCCCGGGAGCTTTCCTCTCCAACGGCATTTCATAAAGTTTACCGGTTATCGGCCCCTTGCCGTCGACCGGAAGACCGATAGTATTGATCACTCTCCCAAGCAGGCCTTCCCCCACCATTATTGATGCTATTCTTCCGGTACGTTTCGCTATGTCACCCTCGTTAATCTCCTCCGACGGACCAAGCAGAACGGCCCCGACATTGTCCTCCTCAAGGTTGAGTACAATTGCATTCATGCCGTTACTGAACTCAATGAGTTCATTCGACTGCACATTGCTCAGACCATATAGCCTGGCAATACCGTCACCAACCTGAATGACCGTACCAATCTCCTCAAGTGATGAACCGGCCTGTGCCCCCTGAAGTTGTTCCTTCAGGATCCGTGTTATTTCAGCTGGTTTTATGCTTGTCATACCATCAAAATATATTTCAATTAAGTTTCAACTGCCTGCCATGTCTTTGCGGATTATTTGAAGCTTTTTCCGGACGCTTGCGTCAAAGAGCCTGTCGTCAATCCGTATAATGAACCCTCCAATCAGAGAGGGATCGGTTACTGTCTCCATTTCAACCCTGGTGCTGAAAGCCTTCTCTATCTGGTCCTTTATCTTCGCCAGAAGCCTTGCATCATTTTCAGTTGCGGTGCTCAGGATAACCCTGGTCAGACCAAGGTGCTGCCTTGCCAGTGAGATGTAAAACCTTGCTATGGCTGCCAGGTATTTCTCGCGGCCATTCTTAATAACAATCGTGGCAGCACTGAGAGAGAAGGGTGAGATATGCCCTGTAAATGCCTTGTTAAAAATTGCAGTCTTTACCGAAGGAGCGATAGTTGGATTATCGGTAAACTCCCTGAATTCAACGCTGCCGGCTGCATCAAGTAATACCTGCATGTCGCGGCCGGTCTCCTCAACGAGGTCCTTTTCCAGTGCAGTTTCAAATACTGCCCTGGCATATCTTACCGATATCCTGCTTTCATTCATTGTCTGTACTCTAATTCATCCCCTTGTCGATTTCCTTAAGGTAGTTCTCAATGAGCTTCTCCTGTTCCCGCGACGGGGTGAGCCTTTCGCGGAGGATCAGCGATGCAATATCGACAGAAATATCAGCCACCTGTTTTCTGATTTCCATCATTGCTGCCTCCTTTTCCCGTTCTATCGCCAAACGGGCCTTTGCAACGATGACTGAAGCCTCCTGTCCTGCCTTTTCCCTGGAAATCGCAATGATCTTGTCGCCCGATTCACGGGCCTCTCTTACAATTTTATCGCGCTCTTCACGGGCTTCCCGCAATATCGCCTCGTTATCGGCCTGCAGTCTTATCATTTCCTCTCTGGCTTTCTCTGCAGCCAGCAGACTGCTTCTGATCCTTTCGTTACGGGCATGAATGGCGTTGAGTATTGGAGGCCAGGCGTACTTTCTAAGGATGAACAAGAAGATAAGGAATATTACCGTGGTCCACACAATCAGACCCAGCGCCGGTGTTGCCAAACTGTTTCCTGCTACCATATTCAGATAGTTAAAGGATAAATGGGGGCCTGCAGCCAACCGCTGCAGGCTGGTCCCGGTTGATTAATAAACCTAATCAAGCAGTGCTACTACGATTGCAAACAGGGCTGCTCCTTCAATAAGAGCGGCCGAGATAATCATAGCCGTCTGGATCCTCGATGCGGCCTCAGGCTGGCGGGCTATTGCCTCCATTGCACTTCCCCCTATCCTGCCGATTCCCCATGCCGCGCCCAGAACCGCGATCCCTGCCCCTACTGCTGCCAGTGATAATGTCATAGCTAAAAGTTTTGGTTAAACAATATGATTAATGATGTTCTTCAACTGCTATTCCTATAAAGAGTGCCGAAAGAAGCGTGAAAACATACGCCTGCAGGAAGGCAACCAGAAGTTCAAGAAAGTACATGAACAGCACGAAAACAACCGCTCCCGGAAGTACCCACAGCGTTTTGAAAATAAAAATGACACTTACCAGGCCGAGAATAATTATATGGCCGGCCGTAATGTTTGCAAAAAGACGCACCATCAGTGCGAAAGGCTTTGCTATGATGCCGATAAACTCAACTACCATCATTACCGGAAGCAGCCAAACCGGGACTCCGGGTGTGGCGAAGATATGTCTCCAGTAGTTGCGGTTACCGCTGATCTGCGTAACAATAAATGTAAAAAAGGCAAGCACGAATGTAACAGCAATGTTCCCGGTTACGTTGGCTCCGAAAGGTATGAAGGGGATAAGGCCAAATAAATTATTGATCAGTATAAAGAAGAAAACCGTAAGCAGGTAAGGCAGGAACTTCTCAGCTTTATGTTCCCCTACGTTGGGAATTACAATGTCCTCTTTAACAAACAGGACTAAGGGTTCGAGAAAACCCTGGATGCCTCTCGGTTCCGAAACACCTGTGCGCAAGTAGGAGCGCGCAAGGGCAAGAAATAACACCATTGCTACGATGACAGACACAAGCATCGCCGCAACGATTTTTGTAATGGAGAAGTCCAGCGGCCTGTAAACCCCGTTCCCGGAATACCCTTCCGTATGCTCAACGATCCTTCCCTTGTCGGGGCCTTCTGCGGAAACCGAAAAACCCTTATAGTGATGGCCATGTGAAATATGCCGCGACGAGAAAAGATGGAATCCGGTATGCCTGCTGTACAGAATTACCGGCAGATAGACTGACACATGATGTCCGCCGGGTGTGGTAAGAATATGCCATTCATGTGAATCACCAATATGGTCGAGAATGAATTCTGTTACCGGAAACTCATCTTCTCCGGCAGTATTATCATTTTCTGGATGCCGGGAGTAGGCGCATATTGTTACTGCCAGCAATATGAGTACCATGTATATAATCCTGCCCTTCAACAAAATGTCCGCCAATTAGGGTTTAGTCTTCAGATTCCTTAAAATAAGAAAGAGAGCTGTTATAGTAAATGATAAATATACAACAAAAAAGAGTAAAAGACCCGCGGTATTGCTGTTTTTTAGCACTCTGAACCAGATGACCGCAACGGCTGCTGCAACAACAAACTTCAGCGATATGGCTGCGAGTGAAATAAGGCCTCGGAGGTCGGGCTTGCCGGTACCGGCTGAAGAATCAACTGCAATAACGACTGAATAACCCACCAGGAAACAAATGGTCAGGATATAGGAGTTTTCGCCCGGCAAAACCAGAATTAGTATCAGGGCCAACAACGACATTATCAACATGTTCCTGATTACCGGCTTCATGCGATGGCTTCTATTTAATCAGGTCCTTGATTGAGGTATAGATCGCTGCAACTACACCTGCCAGTGAAAGAAGAGCGGTAAAAACCGGTTTTTCCATATTGGCCAGTTCATCAATCTTCATACCTCCCCAAACCGAGACAAGTATGATGACAGCCATCTGAACAGCCATGCCGCTGTACCGGCCGTAGGTACGAAGAGAGTTTTCAGGCCTGTCTTTCTCCTTCTTTTCCTCTGGCGATGTTGTTTCCTCCATTGGTATTATCCTCGCTCATTTTGCAGGTTCCGGTGAATCTAGCTCCCGGTTCAATTGACAGGCGCGATGTGATTATCTCACCGTTTATACGTGAAGAGGCTTTAAGATTGAGCAATTGTTCGACCACAAGCTTTCCTTCCATATTGCCTGAAACCTCAAGATTCTTACAATTTAGTTCTCCCTTAACCCTGCCCGATGGTCCGATTACAACTTTTCCCCTGGTATTGAGATTACCTGTGAGAGCCCCGTCAATTCTGATGTCGCCCGTTGATTTTACATCACCGGTAATCTCAGTGCCATTGCTGATAAGGTTTATTGCAGCGGTGTTCTCTACCTCATTGATCTTAGCCATTTCCTCTGAATTTTTAACTGTTGCATTTGAAAATAACTCACAAATATAAAAACTATTGCGACAGGATGAGAATTAAGGGGGTAAAAGAGTGCACCGGGGTGAACCAGAGTGAGCTAAAGTGAAAACAGGTGAGTCGGGGTAAAGATTTGCAGATGGTTAGTCCATGGGGTCGAATGACCATTTGATATACATTGAACCCCAGGTGAAGCCACCTCCGAAGGCTGCAAGAATGATTTTGTCGCCCTTTTTCAGTTTATGCCGGTAGTCATGGAGGCAGAGCGGGATGGTAGCGGCCGTGGTGTTTCCATAGTTCTCAATGTTTATCATCACCTTTTCCGGCTCAAGGCCCATTCGCCTGCCGGTAGCATCAATAATCCTGAGGTTTGCCTGGTGTGGTACCAGCCAGGCAATGTCTTCAGCCTTAAGATTATTTCTTTCCATTATTTCCACAGAGACATCGGCCATGTTTGAGACCGCAAACTTAAAGACACTCTGTCCTTCCTGGTAAACGAAATGCTCCCTGGCATCGACAGTTTCATGCGATGCCGGACGGGCTGATCCTCCCGCTTTCATGTGCAGGAATTTTCTTCCCGATCCGTCAGTGCGGAATATGTAATCGATAATGCCTGTGTCGTCTTGCGATGGTTCCAGCAGAACAGCACCGGCCGCATCGCCAAAGAGGGTACAGGTTGTGCGGTCGGTATAATCGGTTATTGATGACATTTTGTCAGCCCCTACCACTATTGCTTTTTTTACACTGCCCGTCTCAATGTAGGCAGCTGCAGTTTTAAGGGCAAAGAGGAAACCCGAACACGCAGCACCTATATCGAAGCTGAAGGCGTTCTTTATCCCAACCTTGTCGGAAATAATATTGGCTGTAGCCGGGAAAAACATGTCAGGCGTAATGGTGGCGCAAATAAGAAGTCCGATTTCATCGGGAGAGGTGCCGGTTTTTTCCAGCAAGCCTCTCACGGCCTGTTCACCGAGGTCTGATGACCCCTTTCCTTCTCCCTTCAGTATTCGCCTTTCCCTGATTCCAACCCTCTGCATGATCCACTCGTCGGAAGTATCGACCATTGTAGCTAGTTCGTCATTTGTAAGCCTATATTCGGGAACCCAGGCATGCAGCCCGGTTATGGCAGCTTTAATCTTTTCCATTTGCTAGTGTAAGTTTGATCTTACCGGCCAGGTCGGCCCTGACAACGTTCACTGTTTCAAGGATCATACTCATGATTGCCTTCCTGTTCGAAATGCCATGTCCAATCACTACATTGGCATTTATCCCTATTACCGGGGATCCCCCGATATTTTCAAAATTGAACCTTTCAAAGAAAGGATCAGAAATGTTTCTCTCCTTCAACAGATGATAGAATGCCTCGGCCTCCTTTATTATAACATTACCCACAAATCCGTCGCAAACTATAACATCGGGCATATTTGAGCCAAAAAGCAGATTTCCTTCAACATTACCGGTAAAGTTAAGGTCGGGATGATCTTTCATCAGCTCGTAAGCCGACCTCACTGCAGCCGAACCCTTTGTCTCCTCCTCACCTATATTGATCAGGGCAACGGCGGGATTATCTATTCCCAGCACATGCTTCGCATACATAGAGCCTATAAGACCATACTGAAGAAGCACATCGGGCTTGGTGTCGGGATTGATGCCTACATCGAGCAACAGGGCGGTCCTTCCGGTTATTGAGGGAACCAGGGTTGCCAGGGCAGGCCGGTAAATGCCGGGAATGACATTAACTGTATAACTTGCCCCAACGAGCATTGCTCCTGTATTGCCGGCGCTGGCAAAGCCGTCAATCATGCCATTTTTGAGCATGCCAAAACCCACGGCTATGCTTGAATTCCTCTTCTGTGAAAAAGCCCTGGCCGGGTTATCAGCCATTGAGATTACCTGGCTGGCATGTACGATGTCGAACGCTGAGGGATCAGCACCGAGGCTGGCAAGACTCTCAAGTATCTGTGGCTCATCACCAATGAGTACAAGCCTGATTCCCTCATCCAGTCTGCCCAGAACATCAACAGCTCCTTCCACAACAGCCCGGGGCGCAAAGTCCCCTCCCATTGCATCCAGCCCTATTCTCATTGAGTTCAGATTGAGTTTTTATGCAGTTACCTTCTTCTCAACTACAAGTTTTCCCCTGTAATGTCCGCATTCCGGACAAACCCTGTGATAAAGGACAGCCGAGCTGCAGTTCGAGCATTTTCCCAGCGTTGGCACCTCTGCCTTGTAGTGAGTCCTGCGCTTATCCCTTCTCGTTTTTGAGTGTTTTCTCTTTGGATGTGCCATTTCAGTAATATGTTAATTCTCGTTCAATAACTCTTTTAATTTATCCCATTCCGGCCCTGAACCCGATTCTCCGCCGGAAGCCCCTGCTATTCTCTTAAGCATATCGGGGTCGCATTTGCTCTCTCCTCCTGGGCCGTCGGGATGAACTTTCCTTATAGGCAGGGCAAGGTGAGAGTAATCGTAGATAAACTGGCTGAGATTAAGGTCGGTCATCCCGGCCGGTATTATCAGCAGTTCAGGATCGCTGTCGTCGAAAGATTCGCCGGTTTTTACCACCAGCCGGCTTTCGCTGTCAACTGCCTGCCTGTACTCTCCAAGACACCTGTCACAGGTTACCGTTATCTTACCCGACAGATGAAAGCGAAGATTGTAATTGACTGAAACCTTCTCAAGCTTTACCACCAGGTCGAGTTCGCATTCACGTATCCCCGATTCCTCATAAGTCCTGAAAAAATCGCCATTCACCTGAAATTCATACAAATAGCTGCCTTCCTTCAGCCCGTTTAGCGGTATCGTGTATAACCCTGACATACCCCGGATTTTGGTCTGCAAAAATATAAATCCTATTACAATAAAAAAAATTATCAACAAAAATATAACACTACCCCTCCGAATCAGTCACTTACCGCGTTTTCCCTGCCATTTACTGAAAAACTCTTCCGCCATCGCGACGGCCCATCATCCGACGAGTTTATTGACGTGGTAAACGTGTTCAGCGGAGGCGACCGTCAGATTGTAACCGATAATTTCTCGGGCGGCAATATCACCGCGGTATTCGGAGGCAGCAAAATTGACCTCACTAAAAGCCGGCTCGTGCCTGGCGTCTCCCAGCTTGAAATCACATGCGTTTTTGGCGGAACCGAGATTATTGTGCCGGAAGACTGGAACGTGGTGCTTGACATAACACCAGTGCTGGGCGGGTTCTCCGATGAAAGAAAATTCTCTTCCGGAAGAGCATTCGATGAGGGCAGGCAGTTAATCATCAAAGGAACAGTGGTGTTCGGCGGTGGCGACCTCAAGAGTTACTAAATGGCACATCCGGTATTCCAATACAAATCGAGACTAATGGCATGGTGGCTGGTCTGGCTCCTCCTCGGAGCCGGCCAGTCACTGCTTTTTTATTACGGCTTCGACCGCAACCCGGCTTTAAGCATAACCGACGGCATGGTGTCAATGGTGCTCTTCTCGGCACTGGCACTCGCTGCCTGGTTCCCGCTGAAGTTCCTAAACCGAAACGATACCAGGTTCCCGCTGCTCATTATAAATCTCCTTGCAATCTCAGCGGTAGTGCTCCTGGTATGGATGGGACTGGTTTACCTTATTCTTTCGGGAATCTTCCCTGATACCGGCAATTATGGGGCATTCTGGCGCGGAACAATCTCCCTGAGGCTGGGAACAGGAGTACTCCTCTCCATTCTGGTATTCCTTACCTATTACCTTATTATCAGCTATAAAAACCTGTCTGACAGGAGACTGGGTGAATCGAAACTTGAAAACATCCTTAGGGAAACTGAGCTTAAGATGTTACGCACCCAGATTAACCCCCACTTCCTGTTCAACAGCCTTAACTCGGTAAGCGCACTGACAATAACCGACCCTGACAAGGCAAGGGAGATGGTCATTAAGCTTTCGGAGTTTATGCGGTATGCCCTTGCCAGGAAAGATGAGCAACCGGTAACCCTGCGCCAGGAACTCGAAAACATGAAGCTCTACATCGACATTGAGAAAACCAGGTTCGGTGAACGGCTCATAACAAATGAAACCCTGAGTCGTGAGTGCCTGGAACTGAAAATACCCAACCTGCTGCTTCAGCCGCTTTACGAAAACGCCATCAAGTACGGGGTACACGAAAGTACGGGAACGGTCGAGATCGCAACTACAGTTTACTGTGACTCTCAAAGTGTTGAAATAACAATTTCCAATAATTTTGATCATGATGCCGTAATGCCATCGGGCACGGGAACAGGGCTCAGTAATGTCCGGCGGCGACTCGACCTTGTGTACGGACGTGAAGCATCAATGATAACCCGGAAAGAGAAGGGGAGATTTACCATTACCATGAGACTTCCGGTTAATACCCTTCAATAATCAGACAAAGCAATGGAACCACTGAAAATACTGATCATCGACGATGAGGCTCCCGCAAGGGACATACTCAGCCATTATCTGAAAAACGAAGAGGGTTTTACCCTGGCCGGAGAGTGCTCTGACGGATTCGCCGGACTAAAGGCCATAAGGGAAATAAAACCCGACATCCTGTTGCTCGATATTCAGATGCCCAGGCTCACCGGTTTTGAAATGCTGGAGGTGATGGATGAAAATCCGGTAATAATATTTACCACGGCCTACGATCAGTATGCACTGAAGGCTTTCGAACTAAATGCGGCCGACTATCTTCTTAAACCTTTCACGGCTGAACGGCTTTCCGCTGCCCTGCAGAAGGCAAGGCTCAAATGTGAGGCAGGGAGGCAGGATGGAGGAACACCTTCGGCCGTTATCGAAAAACGACCGGCCGGAGCCCCTTCCCTTACAAGGGTGGTGGTGCGTAAGGGCACTGCAATTAACATCATACCTGTTGACGAAATAAGATACATTGAAGCCCAGGATGATTATGTGATGGTATACTACAGGGGAGGCAAGGCACTCAAGCAGCAGCGTATGAAATTCTATGAGGAATCATTGCCCGATGGAAAATTTGCACGCATACACAGGTCGCATATTGTGTCTATCGGTGAAATAGCCCGGCTTGAACCCTATGGAAAGGAGAACTACGTAGCCGTTCTTAAGGGCGGCGAAAGACTTCCCGTCAGCAGGGCAGGATACCGCTACCTGCGTGAGGAACTGTCATTCTGACATATGATCCTTCAGCCTGTTGCATCTTTCCCTCCTGCCACGTAACCCGGCAGGAAACCTGTATCTCTTCACAATTATTCGTGGAACCGGATCAAATCCGTGTGTTCCTCCGGGCCTGCATCGAAGGATCCTTCCGGTACCCAGTAATAAACCGTGCCAAGGTCCGTGCCTGCGCAATGCCTCAATAGCATACGACGAGCAGGTAGGAACATGCCTGCAACCCGGACCCTTCAGGGGCGAAATGAACCACTGGTAAATGTAGACGGGAACGGTCAGTATAAATGACAATATTCTGCCAGGGCTAATCATAGGCAACAAAGATAAACGAAACAGTGTCAAAGTAGCATATCCCGGTTCCATCACCAGGGCAAAGAGTGAAGATATTGCCTGCCGGAAATGACAATCTGACTCTTGTTCCCGTGCCAAACCATTTGGCAGGTGATTTGTTAATATGTTATTCTGAAATTAAAGGCTTTGGAGGATTCAATATGACAATCT
>VGGM01000022.1 GCA_016868515.1 Bacteroidota bacterium
GAACCAACGTGTTGAGAAATACGCGTCGGCAATTGAGTTACCAAAAGGAAGATGGTAAAGACAACCCAGGCGGGGCACCTGTTCACCCTCGACAACCGGTGTTTTATCGGCAATAAAGGCGGAACCGAAGCCAGTTCCCAGAGTAATTGCCACCGACCGCGAAACGGTTGCTGACTTGCCGGCCCATGCTTCACCCATAGCGAACGAGGTGGCATCGTTCATGAACCGCACCGGAAATTCTTCGCCGAAGCCAAGTGAACTCCTTATGGCATCGGCAATGTTGAATCCGTACAGATTCTCATATTTTGTCACACCCCTGAAGAGAGCTATCCCATTCACATAGTCGAATGGTCCGGGCATTGCAAATCCTATCCCCGCCGGTTCAACACCCCCTGGAAGTTTACTGATAGTTTCCCCCACACATGCAGCCCATTCGGCCACGATTCTGAAAGCCTGTTCCTTGTTGTCGACGGGCCTTCCTGTAACTGTTTCAGATAATATATTGCCTGTTAACAGGTTAACAGCAGCGCAGGTTATATGACTGCCGCCTATATCAGTACCTATTGCTATGGGTTGATTCATAATATATTGCCAGGTTAATGTATGTATCCGGGTAGTCGGATTTCAGGTTATGAATGTATTTAAATAAATTAATTAAATCAAACATGATGGTATTTAGGCATGATTTATAGATAGTATGTTTTTAAAACATACGGCACCTGCATTGGCAATTAGCAAAACTAATTACCTTGGCAGTAGGTTGGAATGCAAAATCCGTGGAGATCTAAAACCCAATCTACTAACTCATAATTAAATTGTTACGATGAAAAGGAGAGTATTACTGACAGGCATCTATCTGCTGATTGCCATAATGGCTTATACGCAGCAGATACCCTCACCCAGGGAGCATTTCGGGTTTAACATAGGTGACGATTACATGTTGACATCCTATACCCAGACAGAAAGCTACTTTAAAAAGCTTGATGCGTCGGACAGGGCAAAACTGGTTGACATTGGGCTCACCGAGGAAGGCCGGACACAATACATGCTTATTGTCTCCTCACCTGAGAACATCAGAGATCTGGACAGGTACAAGGATATTGCCAGGAAAATGGCTGTAGCCGAGGGTATTTCCGATGCCCAGGCAAAACAGCTTGCAATGGAAGGGAAAGCTGTTGTATGGATCGACGGCGGTCTTCATGCAACCGAGGTTGTCGGATCACATCAGCTTATCGAAACGGCTTACCAGCTTATAACAAGGACAGATGTCGAGACGATGGATATTCTCAGAAATGTTATAGTTCTTCTGGCTCATGCGAATCCCGATGGTCATGAGTTGGTAGGTTCATGGTATATGAAGGATGAAGACCCCTTAAGGAGAAGGACAAACATTCCAAGGATGTATCAGAAATATGCAGGGCATGACAATAACCGTGACTTCTATATGCTGGCCCTGCGCGAAAGCAGGAACCTGAGCCGGCAGCTTTACATTGAATGGAATCCACAGATTCTATATAACCATCACCAGACGGGTCCTGCCGGTACTGTTGTTGCAGGTCCTCCATTCCGCGACCCCCATAACTACGTTTACGACCCCCTGGTAATGACGAGTCTCGATGCAGTGGGTGCCGCCATGGCTAACCGTCTGATTTCGGAGAACAAGCCTGGCTACACCCAGAAGGGTGGTTCACAGTATTCAACATGGTACAATGGCGGGCTGAGGACAACAGGCTATTATCATAATATTATAGGGCTCCTTACCGAGATTATCGGAGGCCCCACACCGAGTGAGATTCCTGTTGTGCCAAACAGGCTTATGCCTAGCAGTGCGAATCC
Organism: Bacteroidota bacterium; assembly: GCA_016868515.1. GTDB lineage: Bacteria > Bacteroidota > Bacteroidia > Bacteroidales > VadinHA17 > SLNP01. The sequence continues at coordinate 1,837 of VGGM01000022.1, forward strand.
TTTCCCGATTGAACCGCAACCCTGGAATTTCAGGAAATCGATAGACTACTCCGTATCACTTAACTATGGAGTTCTCAACTATGCAAGCCGTTACAGGAGTGAGCTTCTTTACAATATATACCGTATGGGGATGAATTCGATTGAGAGGGGTAGCAGTGACTACTGGACTGTTTCGCCCAAAGATATTGCCTCAATAACCGGTGAGGTGGCAGCCCGTTCAGGCCAGAGACTTACACCCGAGACATACAGACAGTTGATGAAAGATCCCGAGAAGAGAGATCCCAGGGTATACATTATACCGGCAAATCAGAAGGATTTTCCGACAGCGGTAAAATTCATCAACTCTCTGATAGGTTCCGGGATAAGGGTACATAAGGCTAATTCAGATTTTACGGTGAACGGAAAGACATACCCGGCAGGATCGTTCGCTGTAATGACCGATCAGGCATTCAGACCGCACGTGCTTGATATGTTTGACCCGCAGGACCACCCGAATGACCTGCAATACCCCGGCGGCCCGCCGGTCGCGCCTTATGATGCAGCAGGATGGACACTTGCATATCAGATGGGAATCGAATTTGACAGAATCCTTGATAAGGTAGAGGGTCCATTCTCAGTAATTCCCTACGGCGAGCAACAAATGATGCCAGCCATTCCCGCCCCTGGTTCCGCCAAAGGAGGATATATACTTAGTCCTGATGTAAATAACTCATTCATTGTTGTTAACCAGCTTCTTAAAGAGGGAATAAAGGTTTCGAGAATTACAGCCACTGCCAAAAACATTCCGGGTGCAGTTCCAGGTGCCTTTTTCATTGCCGCCTCAGGCAAGGCCCAGATAGTGGTTACAAAAGCAGCATTGGCTAACGGGGTGAATGTTACTCCGGTAAACCAGACCCCGACAGGGCTCGAGCGGGTTTTACCTGCCAGAATAGCGATTTGGGACAGGTATGGTGGTTCAATGCCCAGCGGATGGCTCAGGCTTATGATGGAGAACTTCAGCTTTCCCTACACTGTCATATACCCCCAGAGAATCGATGCAGGAAACCTGAAGAATGATTTCGACGTGATTATCTTCCCTTCGGGAGCAATACCCGGAGTTCCGCGTGGTGAGTCGGAAGTACCGCGTCAGGGAGGCGGACAACCACAGACCTTTGACAATACTCCTAAGGAATTCAGGCATATGATGGGGAATATATCGGCCGACCAGTCAGTTCCGCAACTCAGAAAATTCGTTGAAGAGGGTGGTGTTATCGTGGCTATTGAGTCGAGCACAAACATTGCTTACCATTTTAACCTTCCTGTTAAGAGCGCCCTTGTAAAAAGCGATGAACAAGGCCAAGAAAGGGCCCTGTCGAGGACGGAATTCTACATCCCTGGAAGTATTCTCACTGCAAACATAAACACCTCTGTTCCATCAACATGGGGAATGAATGAGATTGCGGACTTTTACTTCGACGAAAGCCCGGTGTTTCGTTTCACGTCGGAGGCTAGTGATGGGGTAATACGCAGACTTGCCTGGTTTTCGAATGATTCACCTCTGAAAAGCGGATGGGCAATGGGACAGGAGAACCTCAAGGATGGAATAATTGCCGCTGAGGCAAGTGTTGGAAAGGGACGGGTGCTGCTTTTCGGCCCGAATATTGCCTTCAGGAGTCAGCCTCATGGCCTCTTCAAACTGCTATTTAACCATCTTTATACAAAATAGCAGGGCTGTACAGAGCTTTTGATATGATTTCTGTTCTGGTTATTGAGAAGTAAATATTGTATATTTATTGCTCTGAATAATCGTTCGAGTACAAATAACCAAAAACCAACCATTTTATGCCCAAAGTAACTAAGGAAGATGCGCTGCTTTACCATAGTAAAGGACGCAAGGGAAAGGTAGAGGTAATACCGACCAAACCCTACAGCACACAAACTGATCTCAGTCTGGCCTACACCCCCGGAGTAGCCTTTCCATGCCTTGAGATTGAAAAAGACCCCGAGAAGGCTTACGACTATACCGCCAAGGGGAACCTCGTTGCAGTAATCAGTAACGGAACCGCAGTTCTGGGACTAGGCGATATTGGCACTCTGGCCGGCAAACCGGTGATGGAAGGAAAAGGACTTCTTTTCAAAGTATTTGCCGATGTTGATGTATTTGACATTGAGGTTGATGAAAAAGACCCCGGGAAACTCATTGAGTTTTGCAGACAGATAGCGCCTACTTTTGGCGGCATTAACCTCGAAGATATTAAGGCCCCTGAGTGCTTTGAGGTTGAGACAGTTCTGAAGGAGATACTCGACATACCGGTGTTCCACGACGACCAGCACGGAACTGCCATTATCTCTGGAGCAGGGTTGCTGGGTGCCCTGGAGCTTACAGGGAAAAAGATCGATGAAATCAAAATGGTCGTAAACGGAGCAGGTGCCAGTGCCATTTCCTGCTCTAAGCTATATGTCTCTCTGGGTGTCAAAAGGGAGAATATTGTAATGGCCGACAGCAAGGGCGTACTTAACCGGCAACGGAAAGACCTTAACATTCACAAGCAGGAGTTCGCAACCGACAGGAAGATAAATACTCTGGCTGAAGCATTGGTCGGGGCAGATCTTTTCCTCGGTCTTTCAGTGGCAAATGTGGTAACAAAGGAGATGGTAAGGACGATGGCACCGAACCCGATAGTATTTGCCATGGCTAACCCCAACCCTGAGATCAGCTACGATGAGGCCATGGAGAGTCGTGATGACCTCATATTTGCAACAGGCAGGTCAGACTATCCCAACCAGATAAATAACGTCCTCGGCTTCCCGTTCATTTTCAGGGGAGCACTTGATGTAAGGGCAACAACAATAAATGAGGAAATGAAAATGGCTGCGACACATGCCCTTTACGAACTGGTCAAGCAGCCTGTTCCTGATTCGGTGGCAAAAGCATACAATGTTGACAAGCTTGAGTTCGGAAGGAAGTATATCATTCCTAAGCCACTCGATCCCAGACTGATATCGTATGTTGCCTCAGCGGTTGCCAGGGCAGCTATTGAAACGGGTGTTGCGAAGGACACAATTGACGACTGGGATGCCTACAAGAAGAGTCTTTCGAAAAGGACATCAGAACACATAGCCAATATTGCCAAAATTACAGGGCTGTAACCAAGGCTAAGCACTTATTAAAATGAGCGGCGGCAGGATTAATCTCCTGCCGCTTTTTCTTTAACCAGCAACAACTATTCTTTTCCCTCTTCCTTTTCTCCATCTGGCAGCATACTTTGGCATCGTACATTGCAGCTATAAGGGAGGCTGTCTGCGGAATATTAAATGCACTCCTGTTAATTGTGGCATCAAACAGATAATCGATGTTTATTGATTTCTGCTTCAGAAAGGTCTGAATCAGCTTAAACCTTTTTTCATCATTATCAACGACATACTCCTCGGCCTTCTCAATATTCATGTTTTTCTTCTTCATTACATTGTCTACCCGCCAGTAAAACGGAGCCATCAGCCTTATATGAAGAGAATCGGTGATATTATGGGCTATCGAAACTCCTCCCCTGCCAACCACTACCACGTATCCCTCCTTACAGATAGAGAGAATAACGTCTTCTATAGCCCTCTTAATGCGCTGATCGCTCACGAATGAACCGGAAAAAGCCATAATCATTTCCGACAGGTTACTATGCTCAATGCCCTTGTAAAAACCCTCAACCCTCTCAGGGTCGGTGTTAATTTCCCTGGCAATGCGGTGTATCACGTCCTTGTCTATCCAGCGCCATTTAGATGTCGCATACTTCTTATTGAGGATGTCGGCAACACTCTCGGCCACCTGCCTGGCATCACAGCCAGTTTGTCGTGACAGGGTTATAACAGGACCATCCTCGGCCGAAGGCTGCCCAAGTAAGGCCTCCCTGTGTCTCTTGTCGAAGTAATCGAAGAATTTCTTCATATGATAAGAGGTTCTGGGTTAAAATTACTTAATGCAACAGTGCCATTTGATTATTCCAGCTTGTCCCGCACCGGGCGGCCGGAAAGGTTCCGGCAGATCAGGAACGAAACTTCCATAATTTACGGTTTTTTTTTGAGCTGGCAATCGCCGGAGCCCTTTTTTTGAAGTATCATCTTACAGAGCAAACCAGCCAATTCGCCGAAGATGGTTCAGAAGACATATAATTGTAGAACCAGATTTATTTTTAGACCTTTTTAAGATTTACATTTACACCTGAATAACACATATATATTATGGATCCTGAAATACTCACAAAACCCGAACTGATCTGGTTCATAATCGGCCTGATCTTTCTCATCCTGGAACTGATACTTCCCGGATTTGTCGTTTTCTTCTTCGGAGTCGGAGCATGGATAACTTCGCTGGTTTGCCTGATTGCAGAACCTGGCACAAACCTGCAGATTGTAATCTTCGCAGCCTCCTCAATTATTACCCTGGTAGCCTTCCGGAATCTTCTGAAAAAGAAATTCTTCGACTCCAAAGAGATGAATTCAGGGATGCTTGAAGATGAATTCACCGGCAGGCAGGCAACAGCCATTACTTCATTCGGAAAAGGCACTAAAGGCAAGGTTGAATTCAAGGGCACCTCATGGTCAGCCTCTTCCGAGAATGAAGTCACTGCAGGCGACACAGTAATCATTATCGGCAAGGATAGTATAAACCTAAATGTTGAACCAATAAAATAACCAGATGGAATCTACAATTATTCTTTTGGGTGCGATATTCCTTGGATTTATCGTCATCCTCTCAATGATCAAAATCGTACCCCAGAGGTCAGCATTCATTGTTGAACGTCTCGGAAAGTACCGTAGCACACTTACTGCCGGCTTTAATATCCTTATCCCCTTCATAGACAGGATCAGGTACCGGCATACGCTGAAAGAACAGGCAATTGATGTCGCTTCGCAAATATGTATCACGCGTGACAATATTGCCGTCGAGGTTGATGGAATCCTTTACTTCCAGGTAATCGATCCGCAAAAGGCGTCATATGGTATTGATGATTACAGGTTTGCTTCGATACAGATTGCTCAGACAACAATGAGGAGCGTTATAGGTCGCCTTGAACTCGACAGAACCTTTGAGGAGAGGGAAACCATAAACACTTCGATAGTGGAAGCCGTCGACAAGGCAAGCGAACCATGGGGTATTAAGGTAACCCGATACGAGGTTAAAAACATCACTCCTCCCCAGAGCATCAAGGATGCCATGGAAAAGCAGATGAGGGCTGAGCGTGAGAAACGCGCCAAAATTGCTGAATCGGAGGGCGAAAAGCAGGCCAAGATCAACGTTGCGGAAGGTGTCAAGCAGGAACTGATTGCCAAGTCGGAAGGCGAAATGCAGAAAAGGATCAACGAAGCCAGGGGCCGCTCTTCAGAGATTGAACAGGTTGCAACTGCCACAGCAAACGGTCTCAGGGCCATAGCTATAGCGATATCGGAAGAAAACGGGCTTAATGCTGTAAACCTCAGAATTGCTGAACAGTACCTGTCGGAGTTCGGAAAACTGGCTTCGCAGAATAACACGATGATTATTCCTTCAAACCTTACTGACATAGCCGGGGTTGTGGCTACTGCAACATCGGTTTTTAACGAGATAAAGGATAAGAAATAACGTAATTACCTAATTACAAGGCACTGCGAAAAAAACCGGGACGGGTATTCATCCGTGCCGGTTTTTTTTTGTGTGCTACAGCGACTCATGCTCGGTTCGCCTTATTATCTCATTCTGGAGATCCTCGCCCAGATCATTAAAATAATCGCTGTAACCTGCAACCCTTACAATAAGATCGCGATGGAGCTCAGGATGTTTCTGTGCCTCTCTTAATGTGTCAGCATCTATTACATTGAACTGGATATGATGTCCGTCCATACTGAAATAACTGCGGATCAATGCAGTAAGCTTTGCATAGTTTTCCTCATCCTCAAAGAACTTAGGTGAGAATTTCTGATTCAGCAGAGTACCTCCGGTACGCAGATGGTCAATTTTGGAAGCCGATTTGATAACCGAAGTAGGGCCTTGCCTGTCGACACCCTGGAAAGGTGAGATGCCTTCCGATAAAGGGACCCATGCCTTCCGGCCGTCAGCAGTCGCACCAATCACGCTGCCGAAATAGACGTGTGATGTGGTCGGAAGCATATTTATCCGGTGTATGCCTCCCCTTGGGGTAGGGCGGCCGTTAACTGCATCATAGAAAATTTCGAAAACATCAACCGCATGTCTGTCGGCATAATCGTCATCATTACCAAATTTAGGCGAGTTGTATATTAAATCGTACTGCACGTTCTCATAGCCGGTGAAGTCTGCTTCCAGGGCCCCTTTCAACTCCTGCCAGGTGTACTTTCCGGTATCAAAAACATTGTACCTGATTGAGGAGAGTATGTCAGTAATGGTACCTAGCCCGACACCCTGGATATAGGTTGTGTTATACCTTGCACCGCCGCTGTTGTAATCCCTGCCGTTCTGAATGCAGTCCTCTATCAGCAGCGACAGATACGGCACCGGCAGATAAGTGGCGAATGTGCTTTCAATTACATTATTGCCCCTCACCTTCATGTCGACAAAATGTGTGATCTGCTTTTTGAAAGCCTCCATCACTGTTTCAAAGCTGGTAAACTCTTCAATACCGCCGGTTTTAAGCCCGATCTGCTTCCCGGTGCGTTTATCAAAACCGTTGTTAAGTGTAATTTCAAGAACCTTGGGAATATTAAAATAACCTGTCAGCCAGTAACATTCTGTTCCGAAAGCACCTGTTTCAACGCATCCCGAGGCACCTCCGTTACGGGCATCGGTAATGCTCTTACCCTGCCTGAGAAGTTCCTGAACAATTGCATCGGTGTTAAAGCATGATGGCTGGCCGAATCCGGTTTTGATAATATCGAGAGCCTTATGTATAAATCTGTCGGGATTCTTTCTGCTGATCTGAACCATTGAACTGGGTTGCAGAATCCGCATCTCCCTTATAACATCCAGCAGGATATAGGTCATTTCATTTACAGCATCGGTTCCGTCGGGTTTTACGCCACCAAGGTTTATAAGACAGAAATCGGTGTAGGTGCTGCTCTCCTGGGCAGTAACCCCCATCTTCGGAGGGGAGGGGTGGTTGTTGAATTTGACCCAGAAACAGCCGAGCAGTTCAAGTGCCTGCTCATGCGTCAGGCTACCATCATCAATCTGACGTTTGTAAACAGGCCAGAGATGCTGATCGAGCCGCCCGGGGTTGAAGCTGTCCCACGGATTGAGCTCTGTTATCACACCAAGGTGTATAAACCAGTAATGCTGAAGCATTTCGTGGAACGTCTCAGGTGCATTGGCAGGAACCCTCCTGCAAACAGAAGCCATGTTTACCAGTTCAGCCCTGCGAGCCGGGTCTTTCTCTGCAGCAGCGAGCTCTTCGAGTCTGGCAGCATGCCTTTCAGCATACATTATAATTGCATCACAGGCAATATCCATCGCTTTAAGTTCCTCGAGCCTGCTGTAGGCCTCTTTGTCATTGAAGAAGTCAAGTCGGCTTACTGAAACTGCAATCTCACGTTTAAGATCATTGAACCCGGTGCTGAACATCTTGTATCCCAGCACAGTATGTCCGGGGGCCCTCTGTTCCTGGAACTCTGTAAAAACACCTGCCCCGTAGGCATCCAGCCATTCCGGGGTCATCAGGCTCATTATCCTGTCGCGGTTGCTCTTTCCTTTCCAGAAAGGGATTATCTTATTCCTGTAAATCTCCTTAACATCATCGCTTACCCTGAAGAAGACCTTCTCCCGTGAATCGAGAATCTCAAGATCTTTAACCGAGTGCAGCGATATCTCAGGATAAGTAGGTGTTACTTTCGGGCCGGGCCCTCTTTCTCCTACTAGAAGTTCACCATCATTGATGCATAGTTCCTTATGCCTGAGTATGTATTCGAAGGCCCTCGCCCTCTGTACCGGCACCGATAATCCGCGCGATTCAGCGCTCATATAGAAATCGGTTATCAGACTTGCACGCTCTGCAGTAAGGCTCTCTACTGCATTCAGACTCTGTTCGCGCAGTCTGTTTACCCTTTCAGTCATCTTATTGGTTTTCATCGTATTAATTCATTTTAGGTGTCGTATGCGTAATCATCCCCCTACTTTTACCTTTGCCCCGGTTCCTGCAAAAAAAACTTTGAGTTCATCCATCCTTTCAAAGTCAGGCTGGGAAGTGTCGCCCATCAGGTATGGAAGGCCGAACCTGGTGTATTTCGAAGCTCCGATCCTGTGAAACGGAAGAAGGTCAACACCTTTCAGGTTCGGACGGAGGTTTTCTTTTACAAAGGCAAAAAGCTCGCCAAGGTTCTTTTCATCGTCATTATGGCCGGGAACCACGGGCACCCTGATATGTACATCGGCTCCGTGACGCAAAAGCATCCTCAGATTTGCGATTATCAATTTGTTCGATATGCCCGTGTACTCAATGTGCTTCAGCTCATCCATCACCTTAAGATCGAACAGGAAAAGCGATGTGTATGGCATGATTGCCCTGAACTCCTCCGCAGGGGCAGCGCCTGAGGTATCCACAACGGTATGGTACCCCGCCAGCCTCAGAGCCATAAGGGCTTCCCTGAGAAACGCCGGCTGAAGCATCGGTTCTCCGCCGGAAAAAGTAATACCCCCGCCAGAATGCTCGAAAAACACCCTTTCGCGGGCAGCAATCGACAATACATCATCAACTGAATATTCTCTGCCTACCTGCT
>VGGM01000023.1 GCA_016868515.1 Bacteroidota bacterium
TCCGCGAGAGAGTAAGAAATGAGAGGGTCATTGAACTATCGTTCGAGGACCACTATTGGTATGATATTCTCAGGTGGAAGCTTGGCGAGCAGCACATTGGAGGTACTATTTACGGCATTGACGTGGTGAAAGCCGGCAGTGAGTTTATCTACAAGAGGTTCGTAGTGGAAGAGCGTTATTTTGATCCTGAAAGGATGTACCGGTACCCGATACCCCAGAGGGAGATAAATGTAATGGAGATCCAGCAGAATCCGGGATGGTAGTTGTAAAACATTTAACAGTGAGAATTATGACTCAGTATAAAAACAGCATAAAAGGCAAGATCTGCAGAATAGCGGTGTTTGCCATGTTATCCTTCCTGGTTCCGGCATTTGCCCTGCCCGGCCTTGTGGCACAAACCAGGCCACAGCAACCGGTTACGGTTTACGGAACTGTTAAGGATGTAAAGGGTGTCCCCCTTATGGGAGCACAGGTCCTCGTGCAGGAGTCAACCGAGAGGACTGAGACCGATGAGGGAGGAAACTTCGAGATAGTTGTACCGCGTACAGGATCGGTACTTACATTCCAGGCTGAGGGTTTTGAGCCCTTCACCATTACGGTATCGGTAGCCAATATCGATGTTGTAATGCAGTATTCAGTTGAAGGCCAGGGAGCAAAAGACAGGGTTTTCATGCCATGGATGGTAACTGACAAGAGGAGTGTTACAGGTTCTGTGTCATCTATAACCCACGATGAACTCCGGAAGAGTCCGGTAATTAACCTCAGTAATGCCCTTACGGGCAGACTGTCGGGATTTACCGTACTGCAGACTTCCGCACGACCCGGTTTTGAATCCACCAACTGGAGAATACGGGGTATTCGTACCCTCGAAGATGGTGGAATGAACAACCTGTCGAAGGGTGGCATTGGAACCCCGATAGCAATAGTTGACGGATTCGAAAGGGACTTTATTCAGCTTGATCCCAGCGAAATTGAATCGTTCAGCATACTTAAGGACGCAGCTGCCACTGCCATTTACGGCATTAGGGGAGCCAACGGGGTAATACTGATAAATACCAGGAGGGGAACAGCAAACCGCCGGAGCATTGACCTTGAGGTGAGTTCAGGTATTGTAACCCCAACCCGGCTGCCTGAGTTCTACGACTCGTACAACTTCGCGAAATTCTACAACGAAGCAAGGACAAATGACGGCCTGTCAACAGTCTATCCCAATTCAATCATCGAGAAGTACCGTAACGGATCAGATCCGCTTAATTATCCCGACAACAACTACATTGATGACTTCATGAAGCCATATGCTCATCAGAGCAAGGCAGCTCTGACGATGTCGGGAGGGAACAGTGTTATAAGGTATTTCACTGCCGTGGCTTACAACAGGCAGGGTGGTCTATGGGACCGTATTGATGAAAACCCGGAGTATGAAACCAAGTCGATGTACCAGCGGTTTAACCTTCGCACCAATCTCGACATAAATATCAGCAAGCGGGCCATTGCATTCGTGAATGTTTCAGGAAGGATTCAGCTGGCCCACGAGCCTTTTGAGAGTGATGCCACAATTATGACACTGCTTACCCGTACTCCCCCGAATGCCTTTACCAATTCATTCACCGGCATCCACCCGGGTACCGGGAAGGAGACTTTTATGCTTGGAGGCACTTCAATCTATACCATGACACCTCTCAGGGCTCTGGGATACAGGGGATTTGCTGAGCAGACCGACCGTTATTACCAGATCAATTTCGGGGCCAGGTATGACCTCGATTTCATAACAGAAGGCCTGAGGGCAGGGTTCGCAATGGATCTTGACGGATTCAACTTTTTCAGAATCACCAGGTCGCAGACGAAGCAGGTATGGCAGCGGACCGTACAGGCCGATGGAAGCGTAACACTTTCATCATTTAATACTGCCACCGATCTTGCCAATGGCGGATCGGCTTCAACCACTACCTGGAACGGACTGAACTTCACCCTCAATTATGACCGCACCTTTGGACTGAGCAGACTTCAGGGTTTTGCAATGCTTCGCAGGTATAAGACTGTTTATCTTCAGGCAAACCTGAAGGACAGGAGAATTGAGGATTACGTTCTGAGGCTCACATGGTCGTACAATAACAAGTACTTCATTGAGGCTACCAACGTCCTTTCAGGATCGGATAATACATTCACCACCAACGAACCAAGAATTCTGTTCCCGGCCGTTTCGGGCGCCTGGATAGTTTCGGAGGAGTCTTTCCTTGAAGGATCGGAATTCCTCTCGTTCCTGAAGCTGAGGGGCTCGTTCGGAATGACCGGCAACGATGAGTATACCTATACCGACCCCAACGGGTTTAAATACCGTTATCCCAACAGGCCAAGGTACTGGACCACAACAGGAACCTCGGTTCAGTTTGGTATTACCCCGGCAACCCCTCCGAATACTGCCTATGAGGGCATTGTTGCCAACATGGATTTCACAATGGAGAAGGCCAGAATGGCGAATTTCGGAATTGACATGAAGCTGTTCAGCAACAGGCTGGTTTTTGCCACCGATTTCTGGTTCGAACACCGTTATGACATCTTCACCCGTGGTACAGGTACCGTGCCGCAGATATTTGGTGCGCTGGAAAGCTACCTCCCTATTGCCAATGAGGGTATCGTCGACAGCAAGGGATTCGAGGTAATGCTGGGATGGCAGGAGCAGCGAGGCAAATTCGGCTATTGGGTAAACCTTATGCTCGATAAGTCGCAGAGCAAGATAATTGAGATGGCCGAACCGGTACAGGCATTTGATTACATGACTGAGACCGGTCAGCGTGTCCGTCAGGATTTCGGCCTTGTTGCCCTGGGTCTTTTCAGGAACCAGGACGACATAGACAACAGTCCGGTACAGACCTTCGGCCCTGTGAAGCCCGGTGACATCAAATACGAAGACCAGAACGGTGACAACGTAATTGACATGACCGATGTAGTTCCGCTCGGTAATGGTCAATGGCCGACTACGGTTTTTGCATCCGATCTGGGCTTTTCGCTCGGGCAGTTTGACTTTTCGATGCTCTGGCAGGGAACTACCAACAGCAGTGTTTACCTCAGTAACCTTTATGTCAGGCCTTTCAGAACAAACGGAGGTATTTCGACATTTGCGGCCAACAGGTACACCGACGAGGCCAGTTGGGCTACGGCTGATTTCCCGAGGCTATCCACTCTTGCCAGCAACAACAACGACAGGATTTCCACCTTCTGGTTGTATGATATTACCTACCTGAGGCTTAAGAATCTTGAGATAGGTTATAACCTTACAAACGTAAGGGCAAAAAAACTTGGTCTCTACGGTGTGAGGTTTTACCTGAACGCCTTTAACCTGTTTACCTTCGATAACTTCAAGCACCTCGATCCTGAAGATCTGGATGCCGGAGTAACGAAATATCCGTTGACAAAAGTCACTAACCTGGGTGTTATCTTAAAATTCTAAATCATGAAAAACCTAATTAGCAAAATAAAGATAAGATATGCCGGACTGCTTATAGTGTGGTTGCTGACTGCCGTAGGCTGTGAAAGACCCTTCCTTGAGCCATGGCCGCCCGATGGTGCCAGGCTTCCAAAGGATATCTGGGAGTTCTACAACTTTGCCAGGGGAATGCTTTTCAGGGTTATGGGCGATCACATGCCCACCTACAGTATGCTCGGCGTTACCGGTCCTGCTCACCTTGCTTCGGCATGCGACGAGGCTGAACACTCACTTTCGCAAAGCCTTGTACAGTCATTCAATGACGGTGCATGGGGACCGTCGAGGACCATTGAATTTCGCTATGGAGGTACCATGACGAACAACGTAAGAACAACATGGTACAACAGCTATACCGGTATCAGGAGGGTTAACAACTTTCTTGATAATCTCGACAATTCCGCCATCATCAACAACCCGGCAATTCCTTCGAGGAACAATGAGCGGGAAGTGTTCAGGGGGTCGGCATATTTTCTGAGGGCATGGCTTAATTTTGATCTCTTCAGAACCTACGGACAGTTTGTGATTGTTGATGAAGTGCTTACACTTGAGGGTAACCTGGAACTTCCGAGAAATACCCTTCAGGAGTGCTACGATTTCATAATAGCCGACCTTGACGATGCAATAGAGCTGTTGCCATATGTTCATGACGACCTCAACTGGTATATGCCTACAAAGACCATGGCTCAGACAGTAAAGGCGGTGACACAGCTTTACTGGGCCAGCCCGCTTTTCCAGGGAGAGGACAGGGAGCTGTACCCCTACGGACTCCCCGCAAATACTGTGGGAGATACCGACAGGTGGCTCGATGTGGTTGAGTCTGTAAGAGCGGCTATACAGGAGAATCCGGTACATAACCTTATGACAATCACCAAGTGGAACAGACCCCATAGCGATGCCAACACCTACACGGCCCGTCTTGTATTTACCAACTATCCGACGCAAACCGAGGTGGTATGGGGAACATCGTGGTATAGCCAGAGCAATAACTCATACTACAATGAGGTTAACTCACTTCCTGATGGAGAGGACGGATGCAATGGCCTTACAAATCCGACCCAGGAGATGGTTGACGCCTACGAGGTTGTTCCGTTGCAGACAGGCGGAACCTCGGCCGGAAGGCCCGTTGTCGGGGCACCCTCGGCAGCGTTTGACTGGAACAATCCGGCTCATGTTGCCGATCCGTACAATAACAGGGATCCCAGGTTCTATGCCTCAATCATGTACAACGGTTACCTTTGGGGCACGCAGACCGCATTCCGGTATACAATTGACACCTACGATGCAGTTTCGCCCTATCCGGGAGGCAAGCACAGGGATTACGCACGTCCTAACCACACAAAAACCGGTTACTATTACAGGAAGTTCATCCCTGAGAGTTACCACAGGAACCTGGCAGGCGGGCATTTTGTTGATTTTCAGCGTATCAGGCCATACTTCAGATTTGCCGAGCTGCTTCTTATTTATGCCGAGGCAATGAACGAGGCTTATGGTGGACCCGATGTAGTCGATCCCAACGGAGCCCTCAGGGCGATTAACACCGTGGGTACGGCACAGGTTACCCCGGCAACCGCCAGGGAAGCCGTGAATGCCGTCAGGGCCAGAGTCGGGATGCCGTTGCTTCCCACAGGGCTTACCCAGAATGAGATGCGTGAGAAGATCAAACATGAGCGCAGGATAGAACTTGCTTTCGAAGAGAGACGCTTCTGGGATCTCCGCAGGTGGAAAATGGGGGATGTGCTCGGAGCTCCGATACATGGAGTAAAGATTACACCCACAGCCTGGGATACATCAACCCCCCCGAGACCTACCGCCTTCACTTACGAGAAGGTGCAGGTTGAAGAGAGGTACTGGGAGGATAAGATGTACTGGCATCCGATTCCTTATGATGAACTTATTAAGTATAACGGGGTCATCAAGCAAAACCCTGGGTGGTAGTAATTGGTAATATTAAACCGTAAAAGTATTAGAATATGAAAAGATTACTTATTATACCGGTCCTTCTGGCGCTGCTTGTAAGCTCATGCGACGACACCGCCAAGACGATCTGGCTGGATCACGATGATCCGCGTATCTATATTCCGCAGAACGGTGTGGCATTCAATACCGTCTGGGTTCTCGAAAGCAATGAGTACACCATGAACTACGGTGTGTACCTTTCGGGAGTGCGTCCCGAGAATCAGAAGAGCAGCATAACTGTTACCTTTAGCGTTCAGCCCCAGCTTATCACCGAATACAATGCAGGAGGCAACATCTATAGCGGACAGGTACAGGCTCTGCCTGCAAACTGCTTCGAAATATCGGGCACTTCAACCACAATTGCATCGGGTCAGAACTTCGCTACAATTCCGATAAAAATCAAAACCGATCTGGCCGATGCACTTCCGAAGACTGACGCTTTCGGGCAGCCGATACTTTACACCATACCGCTTGCACTCGAGTCGGTATCGAAGTACAGCCTTGTTGAAGAGCAAGGCAGAAGGGAGGCCCTTATAGTGGTTCAGCTTGATCATCCGAAGTTCTTTTTCTGGAACAACAGGAACGGCCAGGTAGTTATAGGCAGACGCGTGGTGTATGGCTTTGAACCGGTGACAGAGAACTTCAAGGTTACATCGGTCGGTCTTAAGAATGACCAGGCATATACCCTTACTTTTGCCGTCGATCCGGCTGCAGTTCCGGTTGGCGGAACCATTCTTCCGGCCGATGCCTATGAGTTGCCCGCAAGTACGGTTCAGATTCCGGTGGGTTCATACGAAGCATCCTTCCCGGTGAAGATAATCAATAACAATATCGCTTTCAGGCAAACCTTCTTTCTTCCCGTAAGGATAACAGCCACATCGAAGTACAGTGCCGATGTTGAAAAGGGTGTACTTGTGCTGAGGGTTGAAGTCAAGAATGACTACGAATGGTCGTACAGGAGCATTATTACATCACTGCTTACCCAGACCGGACGGTCGGCCAACTATTCCGTAACAAAGGCGCCTACGACTCATGATGCCGAAACAATAAGGATACAGATGAGCACCAACGGTACCAATGCCGGAACCACATTCAACAACAAGTTCTACAGGCTGAAGGTGATACCCAATCCGGCCGACAGCAGGAACTGGGGGTTGGAACTTATAAGGATTACTGATGAGGGAACGGCCAATTCACCTGTCGACCTTGAGCTCAATCCGAACAAGACCAGCTATTATGACTGGGATTATGAAACCTTCTATCTTAATTACAGGTGGAGGAGCGGAACTTTCTGGGTTGAAGTAAGCGAAATTCTGTCGGCTCAGTTCTAGAGAATACCGGCGGGGGAGCGGTAATTCCGCACCCCCGTTATCGGATTAATGATAACTACTTAAATGGAAACCGTATCGGGGCAACTGCTCAGTTACGGTTTCTTCTCATATGGTATATAATTTGTGGCAGTAAAAAACTCTATATTTGTAAAACTTAAAATCATAAGTTCAATGAAAATACTTATACCGGTTATCGCAGCAGTCTGTCTCTCCTCGGCAGTGTTTGCACAGCAGAAAATGACAGTTCTGGCCAAGGGCGACACCACCCTTGAAGGATCACTACCCCCTGAGATGATATTCGCCTTCGATGGTTTCCGGGAGGCCACAATAATAGCAAATGACGGGTCGGAGAACCAGACCAGGGTTAATATACATCTTTACACCGGCGACGTTTATTTCCTTTCCGGGGCAAATCAGATACTCGTACTGGCCTTTCCGCTGGAAATAAGCAGGATATTGATTGGCGATGCGGTATGGTTACAGGTTAAGGGCGCTTTCTGGGAGGTAATGTCAGATGACGACGGAATCACACTTGTTGCTGCAAAGAAGACCAGGCTGGTAAATACCAGAAAAGAATCGGGGTATGGAACAATGTCATCTGCATCGTCGGTGGGAAGGATGGCAACCATAGTAACCACCGGGAACCAGATATCCACACCTCTGCCGGTTGGTGAATATGATTTTACAACCAATACCGAGTACATGCTTGTAAAGGATGGTAAGGGTGTTATTGCAAGTGCCGGTGCCTTCAAAAAGAATTACCCCACAAGAAAAAAGGAGATCGATTCATTCGCCAAGTCCAACAGAATCGATTTCAAAAACGGCGACGATCTCCTTAAAGTCATGGAGCTCTGCCGGCGAACCAATTAGCTGCAGGGGATAATTTCAAATAACGGAGTACAAACCGGCTGGTTTTAATTATGCACAGAACACATAACTGCGGTGAGCTCAGGCTTCCTGATGCCGGGAAGAGAGTTTCACTATGCGGATGGATACAGAGGTCGAGGGATTTCGGCGGAATGACATTTACCGATTTGCGCGACCGTTATGGTATTACCCAGCTTGTATTCAACATGGATGAGAACCCGGTTGTGTGCAAAAAGGCAAGGGAACTGGGGAGGGAGTTTGTTGTAAGGGTTACAGGTACTGTAGCTGAGCGAAGTAACAAGAACCTAAAGCTTCCTACCGGGGAAATTGAAATTATTGTTGCGGAGACAGAGGTTTTGAGCAAGAGCGAACTGCCACCGTTTACAATTGAGGATGAAACCGACGGGGGTGATGAGTTAAGGATGAAATACCGGTATCTTGACCTCAGAAGGGCAACGGTGAGGGATAATATTATCCTCAGGCACAGGATGGCCAGGGAGGTTCGAGCATATATGGACGGTGAGGGATTTATCGATGTAGAGACACCGGTTCTTTATAAATCGACACCTGAAGGGGCCCGCGATTATGTTGTGCCGTCACGCATACACCCCGGAGAGTTTTACGCCCTTCCGCAGTCGCCTCAAACGCTCAAGCAGCTTCTGATGGTTGCCGGATTTGACAGGTACTATCAGATTGTAAAGTGTTTCCGCGACGAAGACCTGAGGGCTGACAGGCAGCCTGAGTTTACACAGATTGACTGTGAAATGTCGTTCGTAACTCAGGATGACATACTCAATACTTTCGAAGGACTTGCAAGGCATCTTTTCAGGCAGATAAAGGGGCTGGAGTTTCCGGAACCTTTCAGGCGAATGCCCTATTCCGAAGCTCTTGCGATGTATGGTAGTGACAAACCCGACCTGAGGTTCGGCATGGAGATACATGACATTACCGGCCTGGTGAAGGGGAAGGATTTTCCGGTGTTTGATCAGGCTGATTATATCGGGTCTATATCCTGCCCCGGCGCTTCGGAATTCACCAGGAAGCAAACCGATGAGCTTACCGAATTCGTTAAACGGCCGCAGGTGGGAGCCAAAGGTCTGGTCTATATAAAATACTCGTCAGACGGTTCGGCAAAGTCGTCGGTTGACAGGTATTATTCCCAACCTGAGCTCGAAGCACTGGTAAAAAATGCCGGTGCCAGACCGGGTGACCTGGTACTGATTCTGGCAGGCGAAAGAGGCAGTACCCTGAAAGCGCTGGGTGAGCTCAGGCTTGAGATGGGAAACAGACTGGGCTTGCGCGACAGGAGCAGGTTTGTACCCGTATGGGTAGTTGATTTCCCGCTTCTTGAGTGGGACAATGAGGCCGGAAGGTATTTTGCAATGCATCATCCCTTTACATCACCGAAACCTGAGGATTCCATGTTACTGGAATCAGACCCCGGCTCGGTAAGGGCGAATGCTTACGACCTGGTAATCAACGGTGTAGAGATTGGCGGCGGTTCGGTAAGGATATCTGACAGCAATCTTCAGAAGCAGATGTTCAGGGTTCTTGGATTCACCGATGAGGAGGCGCAGAAGCAGTTCGGGTTCCTGCTGAATGCTTTCAGGTACGGAGCCCCTCCACATGGAGGGATTGCATTCGGATTTGACCGCTGGACAGCTCTTATGGGCGGGTCGGACTCGATCAGGGATTTCATAGCGTTCCCTAAAAACAATTCGGCAAGGGATATAATGATAGATTCGCCCTCTCCGGTAACCGATACTCAACTGGATGAACTTTCGCTAAGGATAGCTGACCGGAGAAAAAGATAGGCAGTTTATCTCTTCTTTCTCAGTTTTATCAGAATCACTCCGTTTGCCCCGCGTGAACCGTACATTGAAGCGTCGGCTCCCTTCAGTATCTGAATAGAGGCAACCTCTGAGGGAGGAATGTCGCCAACATGATCGACAGGTATACCATCGACGACGAACAGCGGTTGTGTGCTTGAATTAATGCTGCTTATCCCGCGGATAGTGATTGAGGTTCCGTGTACGAATACGCCAGGCACTTCCCCCTTGATCATTTCGTAGATGTTCGTATACGACCTGAATTTGGGATTGTCTCCGTCAATGGTTCCAACCGAGGTTGTAAGGTACTTCTTTCTTATTGCACTATAGCCGACGTCGACCATTTCATCGCCATGCTCAGGTGTAAGCAGTTTGATTATGTTTGCCTTGATGAGTGTAAACCGGAATTCAGCCTGGGTTCCTATTTCGGCTTCGGCAATACCTTCATCCTGTTTCACCACATAGATCATTGCCGCTTCACCTTTGAGAGTAAGCCTGAACTCACCATTTTTATCGGTTTTCACCGGCGTTTCCCATGCGTCAATGAATATGGATGCACCTCTTACAGGTTTTCCCTCTTCATTAACAACTATTCCGCTGATTACCCGCTTCTGAACCTTCTGAGACGTGGCAGGCAGGAAGGGAACCGCGATGATGAGAATGAGAAAAAGCAGTTTTTGTTTCATGGCTTTCAGTTTTTGTCTTTGTCAATTACCTTACCAATCAATGTGGCAGAGGTGCTGCGTTCAACCAGAACATTTACATATTCACCCTTTACGATGTTGCCGGCAGGGAATACGACCACCTTGTTCTGGGATGTTCTTCCGAAGAGGTGATCGGCCGATTTCTTCGATTCTCCTTCCACAAGGGCCTCAAACACCATGCCAACATCGTGTCTCTTTACCGAGGCCGATATTCGGTTCTGAAGTGTAATTATC
>VGGM01000024.1 GCA_016868515.1 Bacteroidota bacterium
GAATCGGCTCGGTATTCGATGCTCTTACCTGCACCCATCCCTCAGAAGTCTCTACCTTTATACCGTCGCGGTCATCTATACTGCAACCGGGGAAAGCGCTCCTTACGCTATTGAAAATCACCTCAAGGCTCTGACCGGGAGCGATTTCGATCCTGCTCTTCAGTATATGATACTCAGGGTATATGGCACGCAACTCCGAGCATTTCTTTCCGCTGGTGGCAAGATGTGTGAGGAATATGGCGATACCTGCCACTGCATCCCTGCCGTAGTGAAGATCAGGTACTATTACACCGCCGTTTCCCTCGCCGCCGATAACAGCCTTCCGTCGTTTCATCTCTTCGACAACATTAACCTCACCTACAGGCGACGAATAGTATTCACATCCATGCCTGGCAGCAACATCGCGCAATGCCATTGATGATGACATATTTGAAACTGCACTCCCTCTCTTTCGGGAAAGAATATAGTCGGCAACCGAAACCAGGGTATACTCCTCACCGAAAACCACCCCGTTTTCACATACCAGCGCAAGCCTGTCCACATCAGGATCGACAACAACACCGATATCGGCAGCTTCACTCAACACCATGCTGCAGAGGTCAGTGAGATTCTCAGGAAGGGGTTCGGGGTTATGGGGGAACCGGCCTGTAGGCTCTCCATAGATGGTTATAATGCGTTTCACACCAAGCCTCTCAAGTAGCCGGGGAACTATTATGCCCCCGACTGAATTAACACAGTCGGCAACAACAGTTAAGCCTGCCCGTTTAATGGCTTCCGTGCTGACCCAGGGTGATGACAGCACAAGATCAATATGTCTGTCATTCCAGGTATCATCGGTTGTCACCTTACCCAGCTCGTCAACGGCGCAGTAGTCATATTGGCCCGACGAAGCAATTGATAACAGCTCTTCGCCATCGGAAGATGAAAGGAATTCGCCCTTCTCATTAAGCAGTTTAAGAGCATTCCAATGGTAAGGGTTATGGCTGGCCGTTATAATAATGCCGCCGTCAGCGTTCAGACCGGTAACAGCAACTTCAACTGTTGGCGTGGAGGCAAGCCCGAGATCAGTAACATCAATGCCTGACGAAACCAGTGATGAAATAACCAGGTCAGCTACCACAGGGCCTGAGATTCTCGCATCGCGGCCTGTGACAACTCTTGGTT
The DNA here is from genome assembly GCA_016868515.1 of Bacteroidota bacterium. Classification (GTDB taxonomy): domain Bacteria; phylum Bacteroidota; class Bacteroidia; order Bacteroidales; family VadinHA17; genus SLNP01. The sequence continues at coordinate 1,165 of VGGM01000024.1, forward strand.
TGCCTTTCAGGCTTCTTTTCCTGATCCAGACTGCATAGGCCGACGCAAACCGGACAACATCAACTGGTGTAAGACCTTCCCCCGGATGGCCACCTATGGTCCCCCTGATACCTGAAATTGATGTAATGAGAGTCATAATACCTGTATTTAAGAGAGGCAAAGTTGCAAAAAAAAAGGCATTTCAATATTCTCATCAATTAGTTGTACCTTTGTGAACTGATTATTTTCAATAATCCAGAATGCCTGCTAAACAACGAATAAAAGGAAAAGGACCTGCCCCCGGGAGCAGAAAGGACAACGGTGCGGGAGAAGAAATCAGGCTTAACCGTTACATTGCTCTTAGCGGAGTCTGCTCAAGAAGGGAGGCCGATGACCTGATTCTCAGGGGTGAAATTGAGGTAAACGGCAGGGTTGTAAGGGAACTGGGGACAAAAGTCAGGAAATCAGATGATATCAGGCATAAAGGGAAACGTCTCAGCGCTGAATCGATGGTCTATGTCCTTCTGAATAAACCAAAAGGGTACGTAACAACTGTATCTGACCCGCACGCAGAGATAACCGTAATGGACCTGGTGAAGGATGCATGCAGCGAGAGGATCTACCCGGTAGGCAGACTCGACAAGGCAACCACCGGGGTACTGTTGCTGACAAACGACGGAGAACTTGCCGGAAAGCTTACCCACCCGAAATATTTGAGGAAAAAGATATATCATGTGTGGCTCGACAGGGAGGTCACAAGGAATGACATGTTGAAACTTACCGAAGGCATCGAAATTGAGGGGGAAAAGATTTCCGCCGATACCGTGGCCTACCCCGACCCGGAGGACAAAACACAGACAGGCGTTGAACTGCATTCAGGCCAGAACAGGGTTGTCCGTAGAATGTTTGAGTCCCTCGGCTACAAGGTAAAGAAACTCGACCGGGTCTATTTTGCAGGTCTGACAAAAAAGAATCTCCCGCGTGGAAAATGGAGATTCCTCACCCCGCATGAAGTAATAATGCTTAAGAGAGGGCTTTCAAGGTGACCGGACCGGAACATAAGGCAGGATTTGTAAATATTCTGGGGAACCCAAATGTCGGCAAATCGACTCTGATGAATAAGCTTATTGGCCAGAACCTCTCTATTATTACCTCCAAGGCCCAGACAACCAGGCACCGCATTCTGGGTATCCTTAACGGAGAAGGCTACCAGATTGTGTTCTCCGATACACCGGGAATACTTAAGCCAAGATATGTTCTGCAGGAATCAATGCTTAAGGCTGCTGCATCGGCACTCGAAGACGCTGATATGCTTCTGCTGGTAATCACTCCCGAGGATGACACACTCAGTGCTGACGGTTTTTTTGAACGCATTGTTGAATGCAAGGCTCAGAAAATCATTGTAATAAATAAAATCGACCTGTCATCGCAGGATGCTCTTGAGCAGTTGGTGGCAAAATGGAATCAGCTATTGCCCGGAGCGCCCGTAGTACCTGTTTCAGCCAAACATGATTTCAATCTCTCAACCCTCCTGCGCCTGATAGTCAATAATCTGCCGGCAGGTGAACCCTACTTCCCTGAAGACCAGCTGTCAGACCGCTTCGAAAGATTTTTCGCGTCGGAAATAATAAGGGAAAAGATATTGTTAAACTACAGGAAGGAGATACCCTATTCTGTTGAGGTCGAGATAGAATCATACAATGAGTCGCCCGACCTCATAAGCATTTCCGCAATCATTCACGTCGAACGAACCTCGCAGAAAGGCATAGTCATAGGGCACCGCGGCGAGATGCTCAAGAAGACCGGCACTATGGCCAGGGCCGGACTGGAGGACTTCCTTGGCAGAAAGGTATTTCTGACACTGAGAGTGAGGGTTACTGAAGACTGGCGGCACAAGCAGAGAATGATGAAGCAGTTTGGCTACCAGTGAATTCTTAAAAATTTAAATGAGCAGAATTGTAGCAATAGTTGGAAGACCGAATGTCGGCAAGTCGACACTTTTCAACAGGTTCACCGAATCACGTGAAGCTATCGTTGACGAGGAGAGCGGTGTAACGCGAGACAGGAATTACGGACGTGCCGAATGGAACGGAATAGAGTTTTCCGTTATCGATACAGGCGGATATGTGGAGGATTCTGAAGACATTTTCGAAGAGGAGATTAACAGGCAGGTCAAACTTGCAATTGAAGAATCTGATGTTATCCTGTTCCTTACCGATGCCATTACCGGGATTCACGAGCTCGATACCTCAGTGGCTGAGATGCTGAGGAAATCAGGCAAAGAGGTTATACTGGTTGTAAACAAGACCGACAACAATGAAAGGCTGCTGGCAGCAACCGAGTTTTACACACTCGGGCTGGGTGAATACTTTGCCATAAGCTCTGCCAATGGTTCGGGAACCGGTGATTTGCTTGATGCCGTGGTCGCCAGAATGCCTGAAAAAGAGGATAAACCCGGGGAAAATTTACCGGTGATAGCCGTAGTAGGCAGGCCCAATGTGGGAAAATCTTCACTCATTAACTCGCTCCTCGGCGAAAGCCGCAATATTGTGACTCCGCTTGCCGGCACAACCAGAGACTCAATATATATAAGATACAATAAATACAATCACGACTTCCTCCTGATTGATACCGCCGGTTTACGGAAACGGACCAAAGTTACCGGGGATATTGAGTTTTATTCCATACTGAGGTCTGTTAGGTCTATCGAGAATTCCGATGTATCACTGCTTATGCTTGATGCCACCCGCGGGCTCGAATCACAGGACATGAATATCCTCTCCCTGATTATCCGGAACAACAAGGGATTGGTAGTCCTTGTCAACAAATGGGACCTTGTTGAGAAGGGATCGAATACATCGAGGGATTTTGAAAAGGAACTGAAACGAAAAACAGCTCCGTTCATTGACTACCCGGTTCTGTTTATATCGGCAACAGAGAAGCAGAGAATATTCAACATACTTGAGGTTATTTCCCGGGTAAACAATAACAGGACAAGGAAAATACCCACCTCTGTTCTGAATGAGACCATGCAGGAGATAATAGAGAAAAATCCTCCGCCCTCGCTAAAAGGCAAGTACGTTAAGATCAAATATATAACACAACTGCCGATACACTATCCGGTTTTTGCATTCTTCTGCAATCTGCCTCAGTATGTCAAAGATCCATACAAGAGGTACCTTGAGAATCAACTCAGGCAAAGGTTCGATTTTTCGGGTACTCCTCTGAAAATATATTTCAGGAAGAAATAATTCTATAATCCATGCGTTGGTTTATAGAGTAAAGTTCACCGGTATGAAAACAACAGAACCAGGATACTTCATATTGGCAACCCTCGCGGCAGCCTTTATGGTCACAGGTTGTATTGAGATTGAACAGTTGCCCCCGGAGCCGCGCATTGAATTCCGGAGCTTCACAATAAGTGACACCACCGATATTCTCGGCAATGAGGCTAAAGCCGGAAAGCTTACATTCTATTTTGAGGATGGCGACGGCGATATTGGTTTACGAGAAGGGTCGGCCTATGCAACTGAGAATTACAATATGTTTCTGACACTCTACCGTAAGAGTGGCGGTATAATGCTTCCCGCCGACGGGGACGACCCGCTCTATCCCACCCCCTACAGGATACCATACCTGGAGAGGCTGGGACAGAACAAGATTCTGAAGGGAGAGATATCTGTTACCATCCTTTACCTTTTCTATAGTGAGTCTGATACTATAATGTATGATTTTTACATCCGCGACAGGGCGCAGCACGAAAGTAATGTTGAATCGACATGTGTAATTGCGGTTGCGGCCAATGGCACCTGCACTGCCGGCAGTTGATCAGAACCTTATCCCCATGAAGAGGATGTCGTCAACCTGTTCATGGTCACCTTTCCAGTCGAAAAAGAAATTTGAAATATACTCCCGCTGCTCCTCCATCGTCATATTCGATATGTTTTCGATAAGCTTCTTCAGGCGGGCCACCTTCATTTTTCTTCCGTCCTCTCCTCCGAACTGGTCGGGGAACCCGTCGGAGAAAAGGTATATGGAGTCTCCTTCTGACAGATAATACTCCTGGTCGTCAAAGAACTTTTCTGAGTACGCCGCTCCGCCTACTGAAGATCTGTTTCCCTTGATATAGATAGTTTCTCCTCCCATAATGAGGATGACCGGTCTCATTGCAGAAGAGAGCCTCACCTGGCGGCTCTTAAGGTTGAACTCGCAAACCACCATATCCATACCGTCATTTGATACGCCTACATCAAGATTGCGGTTAAGGGTAGAGAAAATCTGCTTGTCAAGGGTTGACAGGATTTCCGATGGTCTGGTAATATTCTTCCTGGAAACTATGTCCTGCAGAAGGGTTGAACCTATCATCGACATGAAGGCTCCCGGCACTCCGTGACCGGTTGAGTCGGCACAAACGAGAATGAATCTCTCTTCGTCAAACCGTTCAAACCAGTAAAAGTCGCCACTTACAATATCCCTTGGAAGGAAAATGATGAATGTATCATCAAATGTCTCTTTCAGTCTGGCGATGTCGGGAAGGATACTGGCCTGGATGCGCCTTGCATAGTTGATACTGTCGGTTATTTCGATGTTCTGCTGTTCTATTTCTTCCTTTTGTCTTACCACCTCCCTGGTTCTTTCACCCAGTTCATCCTCGAGATGTTCCCTCATTTTCCGTTGCCTGGCGTCTCTTATTCTTATAATGGCTGCCACCAATGCGGCAATTCCTGAAACTAACAGGAGCACAAACCACCATGCCCTCCAGAACGGCCTTTTTACCACAATGGTAAAAACCGACTCCCTGAGAGCAGATAAGCCTGACTCATTAACCGACTCAATTGAGAATTTATAGACTCCGTCGGTAAGCCTGTATGTAACCTGACGCTGAGTGCCGGGGTCAGACCAGCCGATGTCATAGTTTCCAAGCTTTGTACGGTATCTTACAAGATCGGGGTTGCTCAGGCTGATACCGACATAATCGATCTTAACCACGTACCGGTTATAGGGAAGCTGAAGTTCAGGAGTGTATGGATAAACCTTATCGTTTACGGTTATTGATACTATATTGTTGAGTGGGGGAATCACATCGCGCAGATCCTTCCTTCTGTCATACACCACCAGCCCGTTGGTGGTTCCAATAAACACCATCCCCTCGTCTGACGAGGCTATTGCGTTGGGGTTGCAGTCTCCTCCACCGGCAAATGATGTTGAAAATACCGTAACATTACCTGTATTTGGATCGAACCTTGAGAAGCCTTTCTCATGCCCCACCCACAATCGTGAATCAGAATCAGCCAGTACGCTGTAACAGAAGTTCGAGAGAAGTCCGTCATTTGTATTGATGGCCCTTGCTGAGTCGCCACTGAAAAAGAACACTCCGTTACCAAGGGTTGCTATCCAGTAGCCTCCGTTACCGGCCTGGGTATAACCCTGCATTACATTTCTTATGCTTCCAGAAATATCGAGGTGCCCGGGAGTGATCCCTTCCTCAATATCGGCATAATAGATATTGAGTGCCTCTGTTGCAACAAGCTTGTTCCCGTCACGGTCAATATAAACCTGGTTAACATAGTTGTGAGGCAGCCTGTCGAGAGTTGAGAATTTCTTCAGAAGCTGGCCCGATCTGGAATTCAAAACCAGAACGCCGTTTCTTGTTGATAACCATATATGATCGCCCTCGAGGGCGATTGAAGTTATGAAGTTCTCACCGGCATTCAGCGATCTGTAAAACTGCCTTACGGGTTCGGTCCCGTCTTTCATGAAGAGGCCGGCCCCCGCCGTTCCAATCCATACTCTTCCGTCCTTCCCGGGGAAGTAAGCGGTGGCGGGCACCCTTGAGGTTGCCCCGGCAACTGATTCAAATCTCACAGAACGTCCCTCATTAAGGTCAAAAACATGATATCCTGCTGGAGTACCCGCCAGAATCCTGTCCTGTCCGGTTGAGAAAACTGACACAATATTGTTCTCATCCCTGCCTGAGCCTGGTTGAAAAAACGTAAAAGCTTCCGATACAAGCTGGTTTAAGCCCATACCGTAAAGAGCCATCCATATATTTCCTTCATTGTCCTGGAATACTGCCCTGGCATCGTCGCCCGAAAGACCTGTGTTCTGATTGAATGTTCTGATATTCAGTATATCCCTGCCTTCTGAACCGGGCAGAAGTTTCAAGATACCCGATCCGTATGTTGACAGCCACAAATTGGAATCGCTGTCGGTAAAGATCGACTGGATTCTAAGGTACCTCAGGTTCTCATCTTCAAAAACCGGCGAAGCCACATAACCCCCGGCAGCGCGTGTAACAAAAAATAGTCCGTTATCGCCGGTTCCTGTATAAAAACTGTCGTCCTGCCCGGCTTTTTCAATTGAGGTGATTCTTGTATATTCTATTCCGGTGGTTACCGATTCCTGAACTATTGTATCATCTTCCACTCTCATTACCAGCAGTTCATCACCCGACCCTGCCAGCAGTGTTTCATCGGAGGCGAAGCAGAATGAAAAAAGCAGCTGACGCTCTGGTACCTTAAGGTGGGTAACACTCTTCGGCCCGGTTGGCGCAACTTTGTAGAAACCAAGATTCTGTGAAAGAATATATATATCACCATCCGGGCCCTCCCTGATGTCATTTATCCTCTGGGTCAGCGTGTCAATCCCTTCCAGCATAATAAGTCCGCTGCGCTCAACTGAGTAATGTACAGTCCCGTCACTGCCGCCAACCCACATAGTGCCCCTGCTGTCGCGGAAAATAACTGTGGCAAAACGCGTTTCCGAGCTGTCAGGAAAGCTCCGGAGCCTGAACCGGTAGCCATCAAAGGTAAAGAGGCCTTTACCTGTACCAACCCATAGAAAGCCGTAAGGATCCTGGTTTAGTGAATAGATAACCTTGTCGGGCAGGTCGGGTGGTCCAAACTGCCTTATGTTGTACTTCTGGGCCTGTAGTCCGGTAAGACCGGAAATAAGCAGGGCTATAATATAGCTGGCAGCAGTAAGTTTCACCTGGACTATTTAGAAATCACACTCTTTTTATTTACAACAATCCCCGGGTTATACTTGGGTACCCCGCCAATAGGGACGCTGAAGAACTTCAGCATTTCGCCATACTGGTTTTCTACCCTTACAACAACGTTATTGTTGCGAACAAGAAAATCTTTTCTCTTGATAAACTGGAAATCGTATGACTTGCCGATCTCTTCATCGAGTACTGTAATCTGGTCCTCTGCCCATTCATCCTCGCCTGACGCCTTCAGCAGCTGCCCCTTCCTCACCTCCGATATTGCCATGATGGTTCCGTCGGAATCCCAGTCAAAATTGTTGATCTTAACATATATGCAGCCTGAGTCAATATATGGGTAGATATGCATGACATTCTCAAGGTCGTTCCACATCCTGAAAGTATATTCATATGTGAATGCGTTCGCCCCTTCTATGGCCCTGTTGGAGTTTGCATCGCGGCTAAGGAAATAGCGGTATGTGTTGCCATCATCCCCCGATATTCCGTCGCATATAATCTTGAAGACATAGCTTTGCCACTTGGAATAGAATTCTCCCTCTGTGGGGTTTATAGGTCCGAATGTATACCAGTTATTATCGTAACGGTTGTCGGCTCCAAACGTCCTTTGGAACAGAAGAGTGCCGCTGTGATAATTACCCACCGGATTAATAGCCTTGGCATCTTCATGTGTAAAGCATCCTGCACCTCCGTACACCGAGTATTGCATCCTGGTATTCCAGGTGCCGTTTATTTCATCATGTTCTCCGCCGGTATCGGGGTCAAATACCCTGATATAGAATGGCTCCTTATATGTGGCCGGAATCTGGAAGAACCATGTCTGCGAGAAATCATCATCACCCCATGATGTTTTTCCTCCCTTCCCAAAAGTAATCAGATAGGGAATGTTCTCTGCATCACCCGGAACCGGCTGGCCGGTAGCAAACCCTGATGACACCATAACCAGTGACGCTATCAGTACTATTTTATGATTGATATATCCGTTAATTCTCATCCAAGTGACAAATATAGTTATTAGTTAATCAGGGAGACCTTACCACTACCACTCTCCTGGTAGCGCAGGTTTCTCTGATAACATCGTTCCTGTCGGGTTCGGAGCTTACAATCAACTGTATATCAAACACCCCCGGCAGGGCAAATGTTTTTGTGACTCTCTCGCCCTCTCCGGCGGTTTCATCGCCAAAATTCCAGTAAAACCGGTCGAAGGCCCAACCGGGTAAATGAGTCTCAAGCGAGTTGAACTCTGCCATTTCCCCTACTCTGAGGGTATCGGGCCCGGCAATATAGGGCTGCTCAATCAGTTCCACTGTCAGTTCGTATGTTGCTTCATTCTCCAGTTCCTCGCCTGTTACGAGGTTCACCGAATTGAGTCTTACAATATATGTGCCGGGAGCTGTAAAGCAGTGATCGGCCCTAACCCCTTTCGCACGGTTCCCGTCACCAAAGTCCCATTCATAAATAAACGGGATTGTATCAAGCCTTACTGCATTGATCTCAAAGAATTCATAGCAGAAACTGTTGGTTTCCTGAGGCTTGCAGTTATCCCGCCTGATAAGTACTGACCTGAAACTGTATATATCTTCATTTCTCCTGCGCGATGAGGTAAAATACCCGCTCTGGCCATCGGGATAAGCCGTGAATGCAAAGTCGTCAGCCTCAGAATTGATAGGAGCATCAAGCATTACAGGTTCAGTCCATTCTCCCATGTGAAGGGTGGTGTAATAAATATTCAGGCCTCTGAAATTTCCATTCCGTGAGGGTGGCCTGTCGGAAGAGAAATAGAGTCTCCCCGTAGGAAGCATATTCAGGTAAAGCTCGGCGTGCGGTGTATTTATTTCACCGGCATTTACAGGTTTTGACCACTTATTGTTAATCAGTTCACAGTAGTAGATGTCTGACTTTCCCTTTCCTCCGGGCATGTCGGATGAAAAGAAGAGAAATCTTCCGTCATTGCTTATGGCCGGGTGACCAACCGAATAATCGGGATTATTGTATTCAAACGGTCTTATATTTATCCAGTCGTCACCGCTCCTGTCTGCCAGGAATATCCCCTGAAGATTCCTGGTGTTCTTTTTCCTTGCATTCCTGCCCTGTTCGATGTTTCTTGTAAAGTATACCGTATTG